>JAFDTP010000032.1 GCA_019594195.1 Thermoplasmata archaeon | reverse complement strand
GTCCAATTCACTCTCTCTTTCGTCGAGACTTTCTTTTCTACCATCCAATTCATCCTTGAATTGAGATAGTTCCTTTTCTCGATCGTTAAGACTTTCTTTTCTGTTATCCAACTCTTCCTCGAGTTGAGATAAGTTATCATCTTTCTCATCCAGTTCCTGTTCTCTATCGTTGAGTTTTTTCTCTAAGCTGTCCAATTCACTCTCTCTTTCGTCGAGACTTTCTTTTCTACCATCCAATTCATCCTTGAATTGAGATAGTTCCTTTTCTCGATCATCGAGTTGATCTTCGAGTTGGCTGAGTTGTTTACTTTTCTCTTCGAGTTCTTTGTCTTTTTGCTTTAGTTCTTCATCAAGTTCGGTAATCTCATCTTCACGTTCATCGAGACTTTCTTTTCTGTTATCCAAGTCTTTCTCGAGTTGAGATAATTTATCGTCTTTCTCATTCAGTTCCTGTTCTCTATCGTTGAGTTTTTTCTCTAAGCTGTCCAAATAATCTTCTCTATCATCTAGATTTTCTTTTCTACTATCCAATTCAGCTTCTCTGTCACCAAGTTCTTCCTCCTTTTCATCCAATTCGTCTTCGAATGATCCTAGTTCCTCATCTTTTTCATCTAACTCGTTTTCTCTTTGATTTAGATCTTCCTCAAACTCTTCTAATTGTACTTCCCAAGATTCAAGACCGACTTCTCTTTTCTCTAGAGAGGTCTTTCTAGCTTCGAGTTCTTCTCTATATTCATCTAAACTATCTTTTCTCTCGTCTAGATCGTGCTCGAATGAATCCAGCTCTTCCTTCCTTCTATCAAGCCCCTCTTCAACTTCTTTGAGTTCACTCTCTTTTCTCTTGATCTCATCTTTAGCTTTTGAGAGTTCTTCTTCCTTATTTTCTATTTTATCGGATTTATCTTTTAATTTTTCAGCCCTGTGTTCTAATTCTTTTTCCCAACTCTCCATTTTGACTTCGTTCATATCTATCTTGTTTTCACGCGTTTCTAGTGCCCTTTCCCAACCCTCCAAGTTTTTCTCTTTTTCCTCCAGTTCAACATCCATCTCTTCTAATTCTTCTCTTTTATCTTTCAGTTCTTTCTGATGATCGGTCAGTTCATCATCACGATCATCTAAAACCTCCTCGTAAGTATCTAATTCCGCTTCTCTTTCAGCTAGATGCTCTTCTAGATCGAGCAGGGACTGCTCTAATTTCATTATCCGGTCTTCGACTTTGTTCAAACCATCTTCCTTTTTGTTCAACCTATCTGACTTTTCTGAGAGATATTCCTCCCTATCATCAAGACGTTTATCTCTCTCTTCTATCTTTGTTTGTCTCTTATCCAGATCATTTTTCAATCCGTTTAACTCCTCTTCCTTTTCGTCAAGCTGGGACTCTCTCTTATCTACATTTTCTTCCCTCTGCTGTAATGAGCCGCTCCAGGTTTCAAGATGATCCTCCCTCTCGCTGACTTTAGACTCGAGTTCATCGAGCATCGCCTCTCTTTCATCAAGTTTATCTTCGAATAAATCGACACTGTCTTCTCTTTTTTGGACTTTTTCTTCTCTTTTATCGATATCAGATTCCCTTCTATCTATATCTTTTCTTCTATCGTCCAATTCCTCTTCTACATCTTCGAGTTCGCGTTCCCATCTCTCGACGTCCTCCTTCTTTTCACCCAGTTCCTTCTCTTTCTTGTTCAGCTTTTCCGCTTCAGTTTCTAGATCTAGATACATCTCGTTTAGAGTGTTCTCGATGCTGCCCAATTCCTTTTCCCAGGCATCGAGATTTTGTTCCCTCTCTTTCATAGAATCGTCTAGAATCTCGATCTTCTCCAAACGATCTTCAAGTTTTTCCTCAAAATTTTCTAAACTTTCTTTCTGTGAGGTCAGGTCGGTTTCCCACTCTTCAAGCTGTGTTTCACGCAGGTCTAGATCATATTGATGACCTGTCAGGTCTTCCTGCCATTCTTCTAGTCTTTCTTCTTTATTTTTTAGTTCATTGTCTTTGACTTCTAGTTCTTTTTCTTTATCATTGATAACATCCCTCCTTTTTTCTAGTGAATTTTTCATCTCCTGGAGTTCTGTTTTCTTTTTCTCTAACTGTTTCTCAGTCTCTTCTACTTTCCCCTCTCTTCTTTCTAGTCTTTCACCCTTTTCACTCAATTTTTCTTCTTTTTCATCGAGCTTCTGGGCTTTATCGGACAGATGCTCGTCTTTATCTAAGAGCTGTTCCTCCCAACCCTCTAATTGGACCTCTTTTAGTCCAAGGACCTTTTCTTTTTCCTCCAGTTCTTCATCTTTTTCTTTTACTTTTTCTTCTCTTTCGTCCACAGCCTCAGATCGATCTTCAAGGTCTTCCTTTTTCTTTTTGAGTTCTTCTTCTAACTCTTCGAGAGAGTCTTCTTTATCTTTCAATCTGTCTTCTTTTTCATTCAGTTCTTTTTTGAGATCATCAAGTGTGTTTTCTCTTTCATCGAGTTCACTTTTCTTTTCTTCCAATCCTTTCTTTTGGTTTTCTACATCTTCTTCAAACTGCTCTAACCTCTCTTCAAGTTCCTCAAGATTTGTTTCTCTTATGTCTAGTCGGGTCTCCCTCTCCCTCAGCTCCTTCAGATCGCTTTTTACTTCATCTTCCCTATTTTTGACTTCCCTCTCCCTTTTTCTTACATCACTTTCTCTTTCATCGAGTTCTTTTCGTTTCTTTCTTAAAGTCTGCTGCTCCGATTCCAATTCTTTTCTCATCTCTTCAAGTTCTTCTTCGAAACCTTCGATCTCAGCCTCTCTCTGCTCCAAATTTCTTCTTTTTCTTTCTAGTTTTTCCCTTTCACCGTCTATCTCTTCCTTGATCGCTTTGGTCTCTCTTTTTTCTTTTTTGATATCCGCCAAATCTGATTTGATCTTCTTTTCTCTAGAACTGACGCTCTTTTTTATCTTGTCAAGATTTTTTTCCTTTTTGTCTAATCTTTTTTCTCTTTCATCTAGTTCAGCTTCTTTCTCTTTGATATCCTTCTTTTTTTTCTCGAATAAATTTATTTCTTTCTTGAGGTCTTTCTTTTTCTTTTCTAGTTGATCAACATCAGATCGATTCTTCTCTAATTCATCCTTCCAATCTTCGAGCTCGTTTTTGAATCGATTCAATCGATCTTCCTTCCTATCAAGATCCATCTCTTTCCTTAATAGATTTTTAAGAACATTTATGGCCCCACCGTTAACCTCCTCAATTGATCCCAGATCGATTTCGTCGATATCATCTGCACTCAGATCTTTCTCGACGTCTCTTTCTTTCAGAATTTCGTCTATGATCTCTTGTTCTTTGGGTGTTTTTACTCTCTCTTTTTTCATGATCTTTTCTTCGGAAATATCATCGTCCTCATCGGGCGTGATCAATTCACTGAACAATTCTATATCTATCTCTTCCTTCAATTTACAATCTTCAAACTTTGACGCGACCTGATCTATATAAAAATTAGAAGAGGAACGAGAGTAAGAATAAAGTTCTAGGACGGAATCTTTATTGGAAGAAACGTGAGCGATCTCATTGAAAGCTTCTTTACCTTTTGCATGAATATCGTCTTTTTCGAGTTCAGCGGCTGTAGGGATACCGTTCTTGAGGATTATCCTTCCCTCTATCGGCGATCCATCTTCCTCTGAGAGTATTTTAAGGTAGCCGCTTGGTTTTTCATCTTTGATGACGCTGACTATATTTTTTACAGATTCCTCACCCCCCATAGTTGTTGAAATCCTCTTACCTGCCGGCATCTCCATTTTTGAACACCTGTGACTGTCGAAATATATACGTCTTTATATGAATGGAGTTTATCATATAGGAGTTTCGGTCGAATTTTAGTATTTAGACTTTGTTACGAAGGGGCTCATCGGACATAAGTCGGAACTAAGAGGCCTTGAAAAATCACAATTCAAGATCCTCTATGATCTTTTCAGCTCTGTACATCGCTATAGCAGTATGAGGATGCGTTATCTCGTTATCTTCTAGCATCGAATATGCTTTATCTATCGGCAGAGGGTTTATCTCGATATCTTCACCGATATCATGGTTAATCACCCCTCCTTTTTCAGCTTTCCCAACGAAAAGATGTGCGATCTGGTCGTTCAAACTTGCTATTGGATGATACTCACACAGTTTTTGACAATCCTTTAGAAGAAAACCTGTCTCCTCTTCTAGCTCTCTTTCAGCTGCTTCTCTAGGCCTTTCACCTTCATCGATAAAGCCCGCAGGTAGTTCTAGAATTTTTCTATCTACTGGATATCTGTAGTTTTTTACTAGGATCAGCTCGTTTTCAAAAACTGGAAGAACACCTGCAAAATCTGGGAGAGCTAGCTTGGTATAGGTTTTTTCCGAACCGTCTGGAAGGACCAAATCGTCCTCGGTCAGTGTGAACATGGTCGACTCCGCTATCTTACGAGATCCTATTTTTTCCCAGTGAGACATATTTATAGTAAAACGATAGGTCTATTTTTTTATTATCCTACAAGAGCGTTTCGACAAGAAAAACGATCCCGAGTAAAATAAAAAGAGAACCCACTAAAAGATCCATCTTTCTGTTCTCAACGATCTCTCCTAATTTACATCCTAACGCCACACTTATGCCGATTATCGCCGCCATGCCGATCAATGCCCCAGTCAGAACAGACAGAGGTGAGGCATATCTTGCCGTCAATGCGATAACAGCAAATTGAGTTTTATCACCCAATTCTGCTAGAGTCGCGAATAGGAAAGAACTCCAGATAACTCCTCCATCCCTTTTTGTGATGTCTATATTCATTTCTTCTTCAAAATATAACGTATAAGCTCCAAATGAGATGAAAATAATCGAGGCTAACATTTTCACGTATATGAGAGGTATGTATCGAAATATCAAGGTTCCTACCATGAGCCCAAGGATAGTTATGATAGCTATCCCTGAAAATATACCCGCAAAAACTTTCGTTCCGTCATATTTTGATGCCAGTGATATAGTTATCAATTGACTCTTATCGCCGATCTCCGCTAAGAACACGGTAAGGAAGGTTATCCCTATAACGAATACCCGTAGCATCGTTAAAACTTACTATTCCTCCCCCATATATAGGTTTTATCTGCATCAGAACAGCTTTCATGACGACCATCGGATTTATATCTTACCGGCATTTACATTTGTACTGTAAAGGTGCGTCTTTATGAAGATCTCACCATTGATCATACATCCTTACCATGTAGATTTTTTTGAAAATCTACATTATGAACTCGAGCAGAAAGGTCATGATGTACACTGCTTTGTTAGAGATGATAAGATAAATCGGAGATATCTAGATGGTTCTGATCTCGATCATAGTTTTTACGGCTCTGATCCAGAGGGACGTTTTCCTTACTTCGCATCAGGTTATAGAAATCAGCTGTCTCTAGCAAGAAAGTTGATCAGATTCAAACCCGATCTTATTTTTTCTGTCAACTCCATCCCGACTTCACCTTTTAATTCTGTTTTTAACATGTATACGATCGTCTTTTTAGACAGGAGGTTGAGAAAGAAGACTGAGAACGCGATATTCAATCATGCAGATAAAATAGCGACGCCTGATTGTTATCCATTCGATGTACCATCTAAAAAACAGATCTCCTATCACAGCTATCATCCCTATGCATATCTCCATCCGAATAGATTCGAGCCAGATCCCAGTGTTTTAGATTCCTTGGAAGTTGGTTCAAAGGAGTACATCCTCGTGAGTTTCGCCAAAAGGTCTTGGGAAGGATTTACTGAGGAAGACCTCCTTCCGCGCAAAGAAAAGATAGACCTCGTCAGAAACTTATCTGAACACCGTAAAGTGTTCGTTGATGGTAGAGGGTCTTTACCGGAACCGCTGGAGGAATATGTTCCGTCTATACCCTTGAAGAGGTACAATCATCTCATGGCAAACGCAGAACTAGTGGTAGGAGACGATCCTATCATATGCAGCGAAGCCGGCGTACTCGGTATACCTTGGATACTCATAGCTGAAAAATCAACACCTACTCTAGAAGAACAGGAGATAAAATATGAGATCGGTAGTCGTGTGGAAAGTATAGATGAGGCAGATGATCTCACTGAGATGATATTGACGGGAGAGATCGAACCAGATTTTGAACGTTCGCGGAGAGAGATACTCTCTGATAAGATGGACCTTACCGACTGGATGATAAAACTTGTGGATATCTATGAAAGGATCTTTGGATGATGGACTTGTGATGAAATATAAGGATAAATGGTGGAGATAAGATGACTAGTTGGTTTGAGGATCAAAGATTCTGGGAAGAGTTCAAAAACGTTCTATTTTCTCAGGATAGGATGAAGAAGACGCCGTATCAAGTGGATAGATTAAAGGATATACTTGAACTTGAAAGAGGAGACAAGATACTGGATCAATGCTGTGCGATCGGTCGTCTCTCTTTAGAACTTGCAAGGAGAGGATACGATGTTACAGGTATAGATCTCACAGAAACCTATCTGGAAGAGGCGAGACAGAAAGCCAAAGAGGAGGACCTAGACATCGAATTTATCAGAGCTGATATGCGGGAATTCAAAAGAGAAGAGACTTTCGATGCCGTGATCAATTTCTTCACATCTTTTGGATATTCCAAGTATGATGAGGAAAACATGAAAGTTCTCAAAAATGTTCACCGCTCGCTAAAGCCTGGCGGTAGATTTTTACTAGATGTCATGGGAAAAGAAGTAGTAGATAAAGTATACACTGATACAGATATGGTGAGGATCGATAACGGATATTTCGTAGAAGAGAGACAGATAAGACAAGACCTAGACATGCTCGAGTCGACTTGGAAACTCATCAAGGACGATGGGGATGTGTATGAACACAAATTCATGTTCAAGATGTACACTCGTGAGAAACTCGAAGAGATGTTGAAAGACGTTGGGTTTGAGAAGGTCGATACATACGGTGATATAGATTGTTCTGAATATGACGAGGATTCTAGTAGATTGATAGCCGTCGCAGAAAAATAGGCCCTTTTAAGGACAAATATTATATCCCTTATGCTCAGTTGAACATCTTGCATGCAAGATCCCTGCGGTAGAGAGATAAAGAACCTGAGAGTAGCCCTGACCCAGGAGTGCAATCTAAACTGTTTTTACTGCCATAGGGAAGGTGAAGACGGATCTGATAAAGATACCCGTTTATTACTGGAGGAAGTAAAACGGTTGGTGAGTGCGGCTTCAGACCTGGGGATGAACAAGGTAAAATACTCCGGTGGTGAACCTCTTTTACACCCTGATATAAAGGAGATCATATCTCACTCTAACACGCTGATGGACGATGTATCTTTGACCACCAATGGCGTACTTCTAGGAAAAAAAGCTGAAGAATTGAAGAAGGCGGGCCTCGATAGAGTAAATGTGAGTTTGGATGTCGAGGATCAAAAGTGTTACAAGAAGATCACTGACAAGAAGGGAGTAAAAAAAGTCAAGCACGGCATACAGATCGCCAATAAGGTAGGACTCTATCCCGTAAAGATAAACATGCTTTTGATGAGAGGCATCAACGATGACTCCATAGAAGACATGATAGAGTTTGCTGCAGACACCGGATCGATCCTTCAGGTGATAGAGATGACTAGCAGCGAAGATGGGATAACCGATGAATTCTATCAGCGTTATCATCTATCGTTAAAAGACCTAGCGGAAGATCTTGAAAAAAGAGCTGCAAGGACAAAAACTAGGAGGATGCACGCCAGGAAGAAATACTTTTTAGAGGAGCCTGAAGTCGAAGTAGAACTGGTCAGGACCATGCATAATTCTACTTTCTGCGAGAACTGTACCCGACTTAGAGTGACCTCTGAGGGTGAATTAAAACCATGCCTCTTGAGAACAGACAATCACGTTCCTGCAAGAGAAGTTTTACAGAACGGAGGGAACGTAAAAGATAAGTTCATCGAGGCAATAGAGAGGAGAGAACCGTATTGGTGTGAGTGAGATGATCGAAGAAAAAACCATGGTGACCGAAGAAGATTTTGACTTGGATGAATTAAAAAAGAAGGTCCGCTCCGATCTTGATGGCGCCATCGTCGTTTTCAACGGTGTTGTCCGATCGAAAACAGAGGGCGAAGAAGTAAAAAAATTGGAACTTCAGAGATATGAAGGTATGACCGAGAGCGAACTAGAAAAGGTGAAGGATGAAACATTACACAATTTTGATATCACCGACATTGTCATAGTTCATAGGTACGGCGAGCTGGCCATCGGGGATAATATAGTGGGTATCGTTGTCTCTGCTCCTCATAGAGACGAGGCGTTCGAGGCTTGCAAATATACCATAGATAGGATAAAGGAAAAAGTTCCTCTCTGGAAGAAGGAAACTACAGTGGATGGCGGATCCCGCTGGCTCGATAAACTTCAGAAAGGTGAGTGAGGATGGGTATGATCGATATAGGGCATAAAGAGGATGTTCAACGATCGGCAAAAGCTAGAGGTGAGATCGTTCTCACCGAGGAAAGCGTAGAGATCATAGAAAGAGACGAAGTCAAAAAAGGCGACGTTTTCCAAGTGGCCGAGATCTCCGCTATACAGGCGGTAAAGAAAACTCCGGAAGCCATACCCCACTGTCATCCTATACCTATCGAGGGTGTAGACGTGAAATTTGAACTCCATGAGGAGGTACTGTCGGTAGAATGTGAAGTCAAAGCCGTGTACAAAACTGGAGTGGAGATGGAAGCTCTCTCAGGCGTAAACGCGGCCTTACTGACCGTATGGGACATGGTAAAGTACATCGAAAAAGATGAAGAAGGTCAATATCCGGATACTGCGATAAAAAACATTTCTGTTATAGAAAAAAAGAAGGTGGTCAAAGATGAGTCATGAAAAACATAAAGAGAACGCTCCAGCGCACGTCGAATGTGCTGTTATAACCGTCAGCGACACGAGAGATGTTGAGAGCGACGAATCTGGTAAAAAGATAAGGGAGATGCTGATGGAAGAAAAACATGAGATCGTGGGCTATGATATAGTCAAAGATGACCCAGAGAAAATAAGATCGAGTATCGATTCTATCGATGCCGAAGTTTACATATTGAACGGCGGCACCGGGATCAGTTCTAGAGATGGAACCCCGGATATTATAGAAGATATACTGGACAAAAAACTCCCTGGTTTCGGTGAAGCCTTCAGGAGATTGAGCTATGAGGAGATCGGTTCGGCAGCCATTTTGAGCAGAGCGCTAGCCGGTATATCTGGACAGAAGATATTTTTCACTGTTCCCGGCTCTACGGCTGCAGTTGAGCTTGCCATGGAAGAACTGATCTTACCCGAACTAGGACATCTGGTATATGAGGTGAATAAGTGATGGAAGAACAGCGTCCTTTCGGACAATTGATAACTTACGAGGAAGCACTTTCCACCCTTTTGGACGAGGTTCGACCTATAGAAAATACAGAAGTCGTGGGATTAGATACGGCTTTTGAAAGGGTCCTTGCGGAAGATGCAGTAAGCGATATGTTCGTTCCACCTTTCGATAGAGGAGCGATGGATGGATTTGCCGTAAGAGCCGAAGATACCTTTGAAGCCGGCAAATTTGATCCTGTAAGATTGCAAAATATTGGGACTTTGCACGCTGGTGACGCCCCTGAAAAAAAGGTCGAGAAGGGGCAATGCATGCAGATAGCTACCGGAGCTCCGATGCCCGAAGGAGCGGATTCGGTGGTCAAGGTGGAAGTTACCGAAAGGGACGGTGATGAAGTCAAGATATATGATCCAGTTCATCCCAGTGAGAACGTCTCTCCAAGAGGAGAAGACATAGAAGAGGGGGAGATCGTATTGGAGAGTGGTTCCTATCTTACTTCGGCAAGGATAGGGGCACTAGCTGCCATGGGAAAGGAGCGTGTTGAGGTATACGAGAAACCCAAAGTAAGCGTAATACCTACCGGAGACGAGGTGGTCCCTTTGAGCGAAGACTTGGAACCCGGTCATATTTACGACGTCAACTCACATACATTGAAGAGCGTGGTAGATAAAAACGGGTGCGATAGTGAGAGAAAAGAGGTGGTTCACGACACTATCGAAGGCCTAAAAGAAGGTATCGAGAGAGAGGTAGAGGATAAGGACATGGTCCTTTTTTCCGGAGGCAGTTCGGTAGGCGACAAGGACGTACTGATAGATGCTTTAGATTCCATAGGAAAGGTGATATTTCATGGGGTCAAGCTCAAACCTGGAAAGCCGACGCTTTTTGGGAAAGTTGAGGACACTCTTGTGATCGGGATGCCCGGATACCCTACTTCTTGTTTGAATACCGCCCAGCAGCTTATCAAACCTGCTTTGAGGAAGATGGCTAGGCTTCCCGAGGCGCCAGAAAGGATGACTGAGGCCGAGCTTGGAAAGCGTATCACATCTTCACTGGGAAGACAGCAGTATATGACTGTCAGACTCGAAGGCGGTAAAGCTCATCCCGTATACAAACAATCCGGAGCTATCACTAGTATCGCCCAAGCTGATGGTTATTTCGAGATACCTGAAAATGTAGAGTTAGTTGAAAAAGGAGAAAAGGTGTCAGTGACCCTGTTCTGATCAATCGACTATCTTAACTTTTCCTCCTGCGTTCACGTCTTGGATGAGTTTTCTTGCAACCCTGGTGCCTTTTCTAATCTTTATCGAACCATCTTGACCAACTGTCACCGTGGATAGATATTCGTTTCCTGAAAATAGGTCTACGGTTTTACCGACCTTTTCTCTCCCCGCCTCTATAATCACTTTTTCTTCTCCGATAACGACGTCTACTGTCTTTCCCGCTATCTTATCCTTTATCAGTTTCTCTCTATCGTCAGATTCCTCTAAAGGCTGTACGTCTATCCTGAGGTCGAGATCATCTTCTATCCTGGATATATTTTTCCCGTTCTTCCCCAGTAGCCTAGGTATTTGGCTATCTGGAACGTAAACTCTTACCCTGTCTGAGCCTTCCACTTCGACTTCTACTCTACCGGAGACATATCGATTTATCTCTTTTTGTATCTCTCTCTGTGCTATGTCATGGACGGGTTTTGTTTTTTCGCCCCCTTCAACCGGCATAACTACTACCTGTTCTCCATAAGAATAAACTTCATACTCTGTCACACCTGTTTCGAAGTCTTTCACCTCTATCACCGGTCTCGCTAGATCTTCTTCGACCATGCCTTCGGGAACTTTTACCGTGTAGGTGATATCATAGACCTTCCTTATCTGAGCTTCTTCAACAAAAACTATGGTATCTACGACCTGCGGGACCATACCTAGTTCCACTCTACCGATTAGTCGCTGCAGGGCGTCTATAGCTCTGTTCGCGTGTGTTACCCCTATCATACCTACTCCTGCCAACCTCATATCAGCGAACGTTTCGAAGTCAGGGGTCTTTCTAACTTCGTCAAATATCGTGTAATCGGGTCTAACTAAAAGTAATATGTCGCCGGTATCTTCCATCTTACCTTCCAACTTGCTGTATTGGGTTATCTCTTCACCGACCTGCAGATCTCTTGGATCTTCCATAGTTTTGACGGTGAATTCACCCTTTTTCAGATAATCTGCGATAGCTTGCGCCAGGGTACTTTTTCCAGCGCCTGGAGAACCCGCCAGAAGAACCCCTCTTTGTCTTTCGGAAAACCTTTCTTTCAACTCCTCAGATAATTTATAATCTTCAAGGTCTACTTTTGCTACTGGTTTAACTGCGGTGATCTCGAACCCATCGGAAAATGGCGGCCGGGCTATGACTATCCTTATATCCTCCAATTGTACAACGGTAGCTCCACCCTTGTCCACCTCTATGAATCCCTTGGAGGATCTTTCAGCATTTTCGATGATATTATGAGCAAGAGTCTTTAGATCTTCCTGAGATGAGATCTCTTCTTTTATCACTTCAGTTCTGATATCGCCTGGGGTTCCTTTCTTAGCTGTCGGTTTTGTACCCTCTCGCAGGTGGACGGACATAGTATCTTCGGTAAAGTATTTGAGAATCTCGTTACTTTTTTCTTGTTCTTTTTGTATCGGTTTAAGATATTCTATTTTCAATCCCTTTGCCTTAGCGACTTCAGCCTGCACTTGATCGCTTGTCACTAGTAAAGCGCCTTCTTCTAGAGCGATAGAACGTATTATCGAATCGATCTCACCTTCGTCAGCCCTCTCGTGTTCCTTAGAACTCGGCCGCTTTCCCACGAAAGATAATCTTATCATACCTTCATCTGAAAGCTCCTTTATCTCCTGTATCTCCTCTAGACCGCTCATACCGGTCTCTTGTCCTCTATTTGCCTGAGATTCTAGTTCGAAGATAACAGCTTCTGGTATGAGTATTTCTGCGTCTCTGTAATCACCTTTTTTGACTTTAGATGTGATCCTTCCGTCTATTATTACGCTCGTATCGGGAACTATATTCATATGAATAACTCACGTCTACTCCCATTAAATACTTTTTCGAACCTCTATCCTTTAAGCTCATCATCCCTTCTAAAATCCATATCCGTATGACTACAATCCTGAGAGTATGCCGAACCGTCGTGACTCACTTTTAGAGCCTCTTCTTCACACCTGAGGCATTTTACATCATTCGAAACCATCTTTTCGGAATTCTTTAAATCTTTAGAATAACCCATCCGTGGGATGATCTTTTTTGATTTATTTTTCCTCTGTCATTAACGATCTCATAGGCCAGGAGAACCGGCATAAACCCATGAAAAGGAATTGCCAATATATAGGTGAGACTGGAGATGAGTTGAAAAATGAATCCTAATATCGAAAAACCTATCGACGATCGGACATTAGTTCTATGTTCATATGAGATATTCTTTGAAGCCTTATATATTTGATAGATCCCATCGGGGAATAAGATCGTGGCTGATAACCGGATCAAATTGGAGAATATATGGGCTGGAGCGGTTTCAAAATTGCCACCCTATATGTACATGCTAAACCCATCGAAATCTGCTGATAACCCATAGATGATGAAACCTGCCATCATTAACCCTATACCCTATCTAGTATCATGGTAATCCACTGGAGTTATCTTTTCACCCTTTTAAAGGAGTTTTTATTCAAATTTAATCAGTCTGATCTGCTTTTATATTATCTACGTGAGGTCACAACGAATCAAACATCTTTTTGAATGTCAGCAGCAGAAATCCTTCCGCCTCTGCAAAATGATGTCAGACGATACCTTCCTTCAGGAAGAAAAAGACCCGATTTTCCCCCGAATAATCCTGGATATTAACGAAACATATTTATATTAATAGTCTATTATGGGTCTGGGAGTTGGGTATGACGCCCTCTCCGAATTAGGAGGAAAAAAACATGAGCATGGAGAAGATAAGTGTAGATAAAGCAAAAGAGATAGCCGACAAAAAGGACCTGAAACCGGGCCTTGTCAAAGGGACCGACGGGATACAGTTCACAAAGGGCAACAATGATAGGATAGAGACTGTTTCTTGGGATGAGTTCGAAGAGAAACTCGATGAAAGAGGTCTCGCAGTTTACGAATCAGGCGGCTGGATGAAGATAATGAGTGAAGACTAGGAGGATCGAACAAGATTCGATCCTCTCTTTCTTTTTTATTTTGCTCCTGCCTTTCTTTAGACAAATCTTTTTAACTCTGACTGTTTTGGTTAATTGATGATCGAGATCACAGATAGATGGGGTTTAGCTAAACTCGGTAATTGGGAGATAAAAGACAGGGAGATCGAAGTCCCCAATATTTTTTTCCTTGAGAGCGATGTATTCAAGCCGCCTGAAGGAGCTGATCTGACTATTTCCACTGATAAAGACTCGGAGTTCAAGATCCCAAGCTCCTTCTTTGAAAGGCCATCTGATGCTGATTTTCCCTCTACATTCGCCTATCCGGGAGAGATGATCGACGGACTTGTCGAAGAGAGTGAAGGAGATGAAAATATACAGGTGATATACGATCAAGAACCCGACCCAAACGCTGAGTTATACGTCATAGGTAATGCACCTGAAATCTTGCACAGGAGCCGCAGATTGTACGAAAGGATAATATCACTGAGGAAAAAGATCGATCATCAAAAATTGATCTATGTTCCCGGGATAGCCCAGCCTAACAATTTGGCGCTATTGGTATATCTAGGGGTAGATCTTTTCGACTCTGCATTCCTTGAGATCATGTCAGCGGAGGAAGTTGAGTTGTTCGACTGGATAGGTTTTCCAGGAGACATCGAAAAGAACCCGGTGCATCTTTTAGATGAACTTCGACTCATTAGAAAGAGCATAGAGAAAGGTCGGATCAGAGATCTTGTCGAGAGCAGGATAAGAGGAGAGCCATGGATGGTGGAAGTCCTCAGAAAAGCTGATGAGGATCACCAGTTGTTTTCAAGAGGCGTTCCGGTCACGGGTGATGGTTTTCCAGTCACAACGAGAGAAAGCTTGAACAGACCAGATATCAAGAGATTCAAAAGAAGGATAAAGGGTCGCTATTCACCTCCTAACAGAGATGTACTGCTTTTGTTTCCGTGTTCTGCTAGAAAGCCTTATTTCCAATCTAGAACTCACAGTAGATTCCGTAACGCGACCCGTGAAGCGGACTGGACAGATGTGCATGAAGTTTCTCTCACCTCGCCTTTAGGTGCGGTCCCTAGAGAGCTAGAACTTTTCTATCCTGCACAGCAGTATGATATCCCGGTCACCCATCAGTGGTTCGAGGAGGAGAGAGAGATGATACTCGAACAACTGCGGGCTATCATTGAAAAAGCTGACTACAACACCGTGATCTCACATCTTCCTGAAGACATGTCATTTGTGAAAGAAGAGATCGACTGCATAGATACTTCGAAAGGAGACCATCCGACATCCGAAGAAGCTTTGAGTAATTTAAGAGATCGATTGATCCACGTTGCAGGTGGTGAAAGAGGAGACGTTCAGAGATTCTTGAGAGAGAACATGCGCTCTTTTTCGCGATTTCAATTCGGTGATGGGGGTGAAAAGTTATTGGAAGGAGCCAGTGTAAAAGGTAAATACCCCTGGTACAAAATCATGAAAGGAGATATTCAGAGAGGTATGCTGGTCCCTGAAAGAGGACTGATATCACTGACTATGGATGGTGCAGAGATACTTAAAAAGGAAGGTATAGCTCTCGTAGAGATAGATGACTTCGTTCCGAAAGGCAGTGTATTTGCAGTCGGTGTAAGAGAAGCGGATGATACGATCAGGCCTGAAGATGAATCCATAGTCGTACACGAAGGCGAACTAAGAGGTGTAGGCCCTGCGGTCATGTCAGGTGAAGAGATGCTCGAGGCTGAAAAAGGCGAGGCTGTTAGGTTGAGACATCATCTCTAAATAGCCATCATATCTTCGTTATATCGGGGTGTTTTTCTAGTATCATACCTTCCACTTTGAGAGGTTCCAGATGGTTCGCTAGATCAACAGCTTTTTTGAGCTTGGACTCGTATTCTGAGAACACGGTGTAGAGTAATTCACCTTCTTCGACTTTGTCACCTTTCTTTTTATTTAATTTCAGACCCGCTTTCTTGGTGTGGGGGCCACCGGCGCTTCTGACGATCTGTATTATCTGATCATTATTTATACTGTCTACGTAACCTTCTTCGTTAGAGTATATTCTTTTAGAATGTTCTCCGATCTCTACCTCCTCGGAACTTATCTCGGGATCGCCACCCTGTCTATCTATTATCTGTTTCATCTTATCTAGGGCCTCACCACTCTCTAACAGTTTTTTAGCTTCTTTTTTTCCGTCGGATATCTCGCCCTGCTCCAGCACCATGCCCGCTAGTGTCGTCGACTTTTCGATCAAGCTGGAGGGAACCTCCTTTCCCTCTAACGCCATCAATGCTTCTTTTGCTTCTATAGCGGGCCCTACCGCGTTGCCTATGGGCTGTCCTCCATAACTCAAAGCGCAGGAAGTCTCGATACCTATATCTTCGCTGAGTGATACGAAATCTCTAGCATATTTCCGACCCAATTCGATATTTTCGACTTTTGTGTTGGGCCCTACAGGTATATCCATCACTAGGTACTCTGCTCCCGCTGCTTTTTTCTTTGATAGGACGGAAGCTAACACTTGGGGATAAGGATCTATCCTCAGAGGATATTCAGCTCTGATTATCACGTCGTCGCTGGGGGCCAAATTCACGGCCCCACCCCAAGCTATGGTCCCTCCAACATCTTCTGCTATCTCCTTGATCTCACTCATACTCAACTCCACATTAGCTAGGGTTTCGAATATGTCTGCAGTCCCACCTGCACTCGATATGGCTCTAGAACTCGTTTTAGGTATCATCAGTCCAGCGGACGCGACGATAGGTACGATCAATAGAGTGATCTTATTTCCAGGGACTCCTCCTATACTATGGTGGTCGAAAACAGGATGTCTATCGAAATCAATGGTCTCTCCGGTATCGACCATCGCATCTATCATATATTTTATCTCGCGCTGATTCATACCCTGGGAATAAGTCGCCGAGACGTAAGCTGAAAGCTCTATATCTGAAAGTCGGTGATCGACTATATCCTGGATTATCTCTTTTATACTGTGCTCTGTGAGTTCTTCACCTTCTAATTTTTCTTTGATGTGATCTACAGATTCGGGTCTTTTAGCAGGATTCACCTCTATTTCCGTTTCCCTATGTATATTGAGCCTTTCAGATACTTCGTTAACTAGGCCGATCTCACCTTTTTTAACTAGGCTTTTAGAGGTATCGATGACAGCGGTCATATTGCCGTTCGGATGATTCAGTTTGACCCTGTCTTGACTTCTCAGTCCCATCTCATCTGAATCCTGGCGGTTCAATATCACCTTAGGATCTCTTGAATCGATATCGATTATCTTGGTCTTTAGCTTCATATAATGATCACATCCATTTTTTCAATGCCTTGTTCAACTCTTCATGTTCTTCCGCGTACTCGCAAAGGGACACGCCCTGATATGAGGCCTCGACGGCCTGTTTTAGTGCTTTAGAGCCCGCTCTAACACCGTCTGGGTGTCCAGAAACACCACCGCCGGCTTGGATCTGGACGTCCATGCCGCTCATCTCCATAAGTTCTGGGACCAGTCCCGGATGGAGTCCACCACTCGCAACTGGCATCATCTTTCGTAAGTCGTGCATTTCACCTAAAAGGGCCTCCTTGGACTTCAACTCTTCTTTCACATCGGCATGCATCTTCCCTGCTCCATAGGTCCCTATATGCAGTGCGTCACCGCCTGCCATCCTGACTATTTTAGCTATCACCGGCATAGAGATTCCATGTTCTGGATTTTTCGTGATCGCTGCATGCATAGCTCGATGAACATGTATAGGTACTTTTATAGATGCGTCTTCTGCCAGGGCCTGAAGACCTGAGAAACCCACGGTCAACACGTCGATCATCAGTTGTCTTGCGCCGTTTTCTAGTGCTAGATCCGCAGCTTCTAAAATACGATGAGCGGAGGTGCTGATATTGTGAGCGTGGATCATCATGTGCCCCTCCTCTTCTAATAGGTCCAATCTTTCGCTCACTTCGCTGACCCTATCTTCTAGTGGACAAAAGTCCTGATCGACGAGAGTTTCGTCGTCTTTTGAATTGGTTAGTCCACCCTTTCCTGCTTCGTACACGTAATCGGCGAATTCCTTGGGCGGGAGTCCGATCTTCGGCTTGACTATAGTACCGATCAAGGGTCTTTCTGGTCTATTTAAAAGGTTCCTTAACCCCTTCAGCCCAAATCGAGGGCCGGGATAATCGTCCAATATCTTAGGAGGGATCTCCAAATCTACCAATCTAACACCCTCTAGAGAATCAAGACCGAAAAGATTACCGGCGATTATACTCAATATCTGAGGTATCTCACCGATCTCACCAGAAAAATCTACGATTGGAAAACCGATCCTGACTCTGTTTCCTTCAGCCTTTGTGACCTTTCCACCGTATCTCTTGAATATATCTTCAGAAAGCGTTGTCGGATGAGTCCAAGTACCTGTAGACTCTTCCTCAGCTATCCTTTTTCCAGCGGTTTCTACGTCTAGATCCGTTTTTACAGTGTATTCACATATAAGAAACTCTTTTTTATCCAATTCCTCATCCAAGGCCAAATAATCTATACTCATCTTTTCATCCCCTCGATGATCCTATACGCTCCCTCAGGCGATATCACGCCTTTTTCTGTGATGATAGAATCTATATATTTAGAAGGTGTAGCATCGAAGACCGGATTGCTTATATCCACATCAGGGAATTCCTCCGGATCCACTATCTCTGAAGGATCTCTTTCTTCTATCTCCACCAGGTCCCCTAAAGCTGTTTTTTGAGAAAATTTATATGATTCGGCGCATACAGTGAGATCAACTCTGGCTTCGTGGGCGCAAAGTGCAACCTGTGAAGTTCCTATTTTGTTAATGACCGCCCCGTTAGATGCGACGGTGTCAGCACCCACGTATACTTTATCTACGACGTCCATCTTATATCTTACAGCTGAGTCAACTATCAGAGTCATAGCTACGGAATCTAGACCTAAAAGGCAGGGGTACATAACGGTGAAGGAACTTTCCGATAGCGGCATACCAGTGACTCTGATAGTTGACTCAGCTGTAAGATATAAGATGGACGTCGTAGATAAAGTATACGTGGGTGCTGACACCGTC
>JAFDTP010000098.1 GCA_019594195.1 Thermoplasmata archaeon | reverse complement strand
ATGAGCAGATTTTCTAGAGAGCTTTATTCTATGGAAGATGAAGAACAAAGGATCTCTAAAGAGTTATTAGATGAGAAGATGAAGGCGGCGCTCAAAGGAGGTCTTTCACAATTCGAATCTATGGATGAACTTTTAGATGATTTGAAGATCGTTGCGACAGATATAGTCGAGACCGACCAATCAGCTACAGCACCCATGCGAGTTTATTCTTTCCTAGATTCCTGGAGAGAAGAGGGGGAAGAGATCTTTAGATCGTTGGAAAGATCACCATTGAAGATAAACGTAAAATTGATGGACCCATCTAAATTCAGTGGAGAGGTATTCGAAAAGGTTCAAGGTGCTGTATTGATGAGTGGAACTATGCATCCTGGTGAGATGTATGCGGATATACTTGGGATAGAGGATACGGACATAGAATATTATCCCTCGCCTTTTCCTGAAGAAAATCGGAAGGTCGTGAGTGTAGATAATCTCACCACTGCCTACAAAGAAAGAGACCTAACCATGTATCAGGCCTACGCTAATTCGATCGCCGATGTTGCAAATAATACTCCTGGTAATGTTGCAGTTTTTTTCCCTTCATATGATCTTTTGAACCGTGTTTTTGACAGGTTGAATATGGTACACATAGAAAAAGAACTTTTGACCGAGGAGAGAGAACATTCGAAAAGTGAAAAGGAAGGATTGGTCGGACGTTTAAAAAATAGTAAAGATAATGTTTTATTAGGGGTCCAGGGAGGAAGTCTTTCAGAGGGCATAGATTATAGAGATAATATATTGTCTTCAGTGATGATCGTTGGGATCCCATTCCCTCCACCATCCTTAGAGATGGAGGCGCTAGAAGAATACTACTCCCAGAAGTTTGGTAAAGAGAAAGGATACAAATATACACGTATATATCCGGCCATGA
The DNA here is from genome assembly GCA_019594195.1 of Thermoplasmata archaeon. The sequence goes on along the minus strand of JAFDTP010000098.1, from coordinate 4,991 downwards.
ACAGGGTGCTTCAGGCAGCCGGCAGACCTATAAGGAGCAAGGATGACCGTGCCATCATAATATTGGGTGACAAGCGCTTCAACTATGATAGATATAAAGAAACTTTACCAGACTCTTTCAATTATAGTGTTGCCGATGATCTAAAACAGGTGTGTAAAGAGTTCTTTCTTGGATGAATCGGTGATCAATCCTTTTCTTCCATCAGATATTCCATGTCATCCCAGATGATCTCATGCTTTAGACCGTGTTCTTCCAAGAAATTTGATATCTCAGAAGTGATCTCCTCTATCTCTGATTCTTCTTCGTCTATCCTTGGATAAAGGTAAAATTCTACATGCTCTCTATCTATCGGGAATATCATACGATAACGCGCTTCTCTGTTGTGTCCAGTAGGTTTACGATTGTTTTGTAGGTCCTTCAAGTTCTGTCTTATGAGCATCTCAGTAACTTCTTTCTTGCTTTCATCGGGATATTGTTCTCCTAATTCCATGAATAACCGGTAAAGATCAGGAAATATACTTGCTAGATCTTTATATTCGATCCCCTCTTCAAATCGGATCAAACTGTTATGTTTTGTCACTTCCATCTCTTTTTCTTCCGTTCTTGCCATGATTTCACCCAATTATTACTAAATATTTAAGGGTTGGTCTTCAGAATCTTCTATAGGATCCACCCATATCTTTATGTTATTTCCATCTATAGACCAATCTTTTTCAAAACCATCTTCATGACCTTCACTTACCTTTTTTAGCTCCCGAGATAAGGTTTCTTTCTTGATGTAATCCTCCATCTCGTTCACAGCTTCATCCAATATCTCGTCACCATCGTAATAGGTCTTTATCTTTTGAGTGTATCCTAGCTCTAGGTCCTTACGCATGGTCTGTATCCTTCTGACCACGTCTCTGACCAAACCCTCCGTACGAAGTTTATCATCTAACTCAACTTCAACATAAACTTTCAAGCCTTTTTCTTCACTCACTTCATAGCCTTGTTTTACAACCTCAGATATCTCTAGGTCTTCTCTTTCTAGCTCATAGCCTTCTATCTCTACCGTATCATCTTTATCTAGACTTTTGACGACATTCTCCGAGTCCGCTTTTTCGATAACCTCCGCGACCCTTTCTGCTTCATTTTTGAATTTAGGACCTAAGGAGGAATAATTTGGGTCGACCCTGTAAGTCATCAACTCATCCTCCCTTTTTGCAGACCTGAGTTCTTTAACATTCAATTCATCTTTTAGTATCCTTTCAAATAAATCAACAGCTGCTAGCGTTCCTTCGTCGCTCTTTATAACTACTGCTTTTTTCAAAGGTTGTCTGAGTTTTATATCGCGCTTCTGCCTTGCGTTCCTACCTAGTTCAGCTATGTCGATAACTTGTCCCATCAGTTCTTCTAGTTCATGATCTATCTTTTTATCTTCAACAACAGGATAATCGAGTAAGTGTACGGATTCCTCTCCGTACTCTATTGGTAGTACTGTTTTTCTATATATCCTTTCGGCCGTGAAAGGGATGAAGGGAGCCATCAAACGGGTCAATTTTTCTAGAACTTCATATAGCGTATTGTAAGCGCTCTCTTTTTCATTTTTATCACCTTCCCAAAATCTTCGCCTGCTTCTCCTGAGATACCAGTTGGAAAGTTCGTCTATGAATCTCTCGATCTCCCTGACTGCCCTGTGTGCCTCTAATCTTTCCATACTATCTCTGACGACTTGAGTTAATGTATTGACTCTAGAGAGTAACCACTCGTCTATCTTATCGTTGACTTGATAATCCTCTTCAGGTTCAAATCCGTCGATATTTGCGTTGTTGGTGAAGAAAGATACCACATTGAGTAGAGTGTTTATGGTTTTGTTTATCTTCTCCCGAGCCATCTCTTCGCTGAAACGGGATGATTTCCAGACAGGCGTCTCTAAGAAAGTCAGTCTAGTTGGATCAGAACCTATGTCCTCGAATATCTCGTCAGGACCCACGACATTCCCTTTGCTCTTACTCATCTTCTCTCCGTCTTCATCTAAAACCAAGCCGAGTGTCAAGCAGCTTTCGTAGGCTGGCTCATCATAAAGGAGCGAACTTATAGAAAGGAGGCTGTAAAACCACCCTCTGGTCTGATCTAGAGCTTCAGTGATGAAATCTATCGGGAACGCTTCTTCAAATTTCTCTTCATTTTCGAAGGGGTAATGGAACTGCGCAAAAGGGGCGCTTCCACTGTCATACCAGCAGTCAATCACGTACTTCACCCTTTCCATCTCATCATCACAATTTGGGCAGTTTAAACGGACCCTATCTACGTAAGGTCTATGTAGCTCGAAATCTTCCGGTAAAGGTTCCGTAGACATTTCTTTGAGTTCCTCTATACTTCCTACACAATACTGGTGATCGTTTCCACAGATCCATATCGGTAAAGGTGTTCCCCAAAATCTATTCCTGCTCAAAGACCAATCTTTCAGTTCTTCAAGGAAATTACCGAATCTCCCGTGCTTCAAATGTTCAGGTTTCCAGAAGACCTTTTCGTTGTTATCTATCAGTTTTTGCTTTTTCTGTGAAGTCCTAATAAACCAGCTTTCCAAGGCATAATACAATAAAGGAGATTCACATCTCCAGCAGAAAGGATACGTGTGGGTTACAGTACCTCTTCCTAGAAGGTCACCTCTTTCTTCCAATCTTCTCATTATGTCCTCATCGGCCTCTTTTACAAACACCCCTTCGTAATCTGGTATTTCTTCGGTGAATTCTCCGCTTTCATTCACGGGGTTGACTAAAGAAACCCCTTCTTCCTTACATAGATCGTAATCTTCCTCCCCGAAGGCCGGTGCTGCGTGTACAATTCCCGTACCTTCTTCAAGGCTGACAAAATCAGCGGAAGTTACATAATGACTTTTACTTTCTGAATCTACATATTCAAAGATCGGCTCATAATCTTTACCCAATAGCTCTTTACCTTTCATCGTTTTCAGTATATCTGCACCGTCAAAGATCTCATCTACGAGTTTTTCGGCCAGATAATACTCATCGCCCTCATATTCGACAAGAGCGTAGTCTATATCTTCTCCAACTACAAGTAAAAGATTAGAGATCAATGTCCAAGGAGTGGTTGTCCAGGCTAAAAAATAAGCATCTTCTTCTTTCACCTTGAATCTTATATATATCGAAGGATCTTCTGTTTGTTCGTATCCCTGAGCCACCTCGTGGCTAGACAGCGGGGTTTCACATCGAGGGCAGTACGGCGTAACCATGTGCCCCTTTTCGAGTAGATCGTTATCCCAATGCTGCTTTAAACTCCACCAGACGCTCTCTATATAGTCATCGTCCATGGTGATGTAGGCGTTATCATAATCTATCCAAAAACCGAGTCTTTCACTCATCTCTCTCCATTCTTTCTCATACTCGAAAACGCTCTCTTTACACATATCGTTGAACTTTTCCAGCCCGTATTCTTCTATTTCGGCCTTAGAGTCGATACCTAGTTTTTTTTCAACCTCTATCTCTACAGGCAATCCATGTGTGTCCCATCCGGCGATGTTGGGAACTATCTGGTATCCGTCCATCGTTTTATAGCGAAGGAAAGTATCCTTGACTATACGGGTTAATACGTGTCCGATGTGAGGTAGACCGTTCGCGGTAGGAGGACCTTCTGTAAAACCGAATTTTTTATCTCTTTCTCTCTCCCTGCTTCTTTTAGGGATGTCGTTCTCCTGCCAGAACTGTATCACTTCTTCTTCTTTTTCCGGTAGTGGAGTTTCTTTGTCGATTTGTTCAAATTGGTCATTTTTTTCACTCATTCCGAAAACCTCCAAAAACAACAAAAAATTACGGGCTGGGCGGATGAATCAATCATCCGATGATGATGATTATCTCCTCGATATTTATTGCCCAGCTCATCATAAGATTTAGAATGCCCTCTTATATATAAAACTTATCTTCAGTTCATCTCTCTTTTTCTATCTCTTTGGGGGCATCTGCTAGATTCACCAAAGAGTCGATCTCCATAAAATGAAGGTCTCCGAACACTACCATGCAATGAAGTCCGCTGCCGAAGTCATAAGATCTTAGATCATCTGGATAATCTGCCTTTATCTCGGGTTCTTCTGATCCGACTCTTGCTAGTCCTGCTATCAATGTTTTCTCTTTTATCACGCCCTCTTCTAATCTTTTTTCTAGCTCGATCAAAGCGTCTATACCTTCAACCACGTCCATGTAGTGTTCATCCTCAGAATCTATATCAAGGAGAACTAAAGTGTGAAGTCCTCTTTTCCTATTTTCTTTGATGTTGTGGTACGGACTTTCAGGATATTTTTTTTCCTCATCGATAAATGGAAGAGTTACTGTTCTTCCGAATTTATAATGCTGTAAACCGAGCTGAGATGGTACGGCCGAAAATATCGAAGAGGAATGTATGATCTTAGTTTTGATATCTCTTTTCTCAGCCCTCAGCCTTAGATCAACATGGGTGGTGGCGGCCATCGGATCACCCCCGGTGAGTAAAACGACTTTTTTTTCCTCAGCCTCATCAAGAGGTAAAGCTTTATTTTCTATGTCCTCTCTAGTCAGAACTCTTATTTTTTTCCCTAATCTCGATTCTATATCTTCTTTACTGCAACCTGCTAGATCGCTAGTGTAGAATTCAGAGAATAATAGGTCTGCTTCTCTTGCTGTCTCTAGACCCTTGACGCTGATGTCCTTTTCGTCGTACAATCCTAGTCCTATGAATATTAATTCGCCCATTATGAACACCTATTTCACTCATTCATCATGTCCTTGTATTTTTCTAAGATGGATTGAAAAGGTGAGAAAAAAACCTTTGCACAACATCGAGTTAGCATAAAGGTCAAGGCGTTAAATTTATAAATGAATCGTCACTAAAATAACCCATGAGAGTATATATAGAACTATATTTCAGCAGCGAAGGAAGCGATCCGTTGGAAACATTAGATAAGATGAAGGATATCGGTTTTGATCCTGTAGTTGGTGAATATGACTTTGCGAAGAATT
>JAFDTP010000101.1 GCA_019594195.1 Thermoplasmata archaeon | reverse complement strand
TCCATTCAACGAAGTACCAATGTTCGTCTGCTGTAGCTGTAAGATCAACCTCAGTTCCTGGCTCATACTCTTCTTTATCGGGTTCTATATCTACTGTACCTTCTCCTTCGATAGAAACTTCGAGCGTGTATTCATGCTGCTCGAACCATGCTGTGACTGATTTGTCCTCATCCATAGTCAGAGTGATCTGTTCTTCTGTACCAGTGTGGTCGCCAGTCCAGCCATCGAAGTACCAGTCTTCATCCGCTGCAGCCATTAGATCGACTTCTTCTCCCGGCTCATAACTTGTTTTATCGGGCTCTATATCTACTGTACCTTCTCCTTCGATGGACACTTCGAGCGTATACTCATGCTGTTCGAACCATGCTGTTAGCGACTTATCTTCATCTATAGTCAGAGTGATCTGTTCTTCTGTACCACTATAATCACCTGTCCATTCAACAAAGTACCAGTCTTCATCCGCTATAGCTGTAAGATCAACCTCAGTTCCCGGCTCATAACTTGTCCTATCAGGCTCTATATCTACTGTACCTTCTCCTTCTACATCAACCTCAAGCGTATACTCATGCTGTTCGAACCATGCTGTGACTGACTTATCTCCATCCATCGTTACGGTGATCTCTTCTTCTGTACCACTATAATCACCTGTCCATTCAACGAAGTACCAATGTTCGTCTGCTGTAGCTGTAAGATCAACCTCAGTTCCTGGCTCATACTCTTCTTTATCAGGCTCTATATCTACTGTACCTTCTCCTTCTACATCGACCTCAAGCGTGTACTCATGCTGCTCGAACGATGCAGTGACTGATTTATCCTCGTCCATCGTCAGAGTGATCTGTTCTTCTGTACCAGTATAGTCTCCTGTCCATTCAACAAAGTACCAGTCTTCATCCGCTGCAGCCGTTAGATCGACATCTTCTCCCGGCTCATAACTTGTTTTATCGGGCTCTATATCTACTGTACCTTCTCCTTCAGTAGTAACATCTAACTCATAACTGTCCTGTTCGAAATGAGCAGTTATCTCTTTATCTTCATCCATCACCAGCTCGATCTGTTCTTCATGACCTACGTAATCTCCCGTCCACTCAACAAAGTACCAATCATCTTCCGCTGATGCTTCAATACTGACTTCTTTTTCATCTTCATATTGGTGTGTACCCTCTTTCGGATCTGTAGTCCCTTGACCTTCTATATTTATTGTGAGAAGATTTTCATCTATTTCATCAGGTTCGGTTAGTCCTGGGTAACCATGATTAGCTTCATGATCAGAAACGACACCTGACTCCCATATGATATCAAAGTTCCAACCTTCATAACACTCTGGATATCCTTCTTCGGAGGCAGTCATCTGCTCAGTATTTTTTAACTCGCTACCAGTAGTTACAACATCGCCAGAGATAGAATCAATCAGATCGAACTCGGGGTTGTTATCACTGTTAGCATAAGAATATTCGACATAGATTGTAGTTTGAGTTGCTGCCTCGCTTATCAGAGCACCGCCGTCGCTTCTCCAATCGTTAGTATTTATTCCACCGGTCGCGTATGAATCCAAGATCACAGATTCGCCTGAAACTTTACCCACTAAACCACCGGCTATTTCATCACCATCCACCAAAGATGTCGAATATGAGTTCTCTATTACAGAATTTTTAGAAAGCCCTACCAGTCCGCCAAGATTTGGATCTCCTCCTTCAACTTCCCCTGAATAGTAGGAACTATCTATCGTTGTTTCGACAGCGTATCCTACCAATCCGCCAACGTTACCTCCCTGCGTATCTGTATATCCGTCCACTATCCCTAAATCCTTTATTTCGGCCCCGTCTGTAACTCCAAACAGACCGCCCTGATTATCTGAAATTCCGTAAGCATTGATGTACAGGTCACTGATCTCATAACCATTTCCATCAAGGGTACCAGTAAAGGGATATATCGTTGTCCCTATCTTGACAAAACCCTCTCCATTATCATGTTCCCAATCATGAGTTGCTGATGCGTCTATATCATTCAACAAAATGTAGTCTCCATCTAAGTCATCCCTTATATTATCTAATTCATCTACCGTAGAGATGCCACCGATTATCTCAAAGGGATCGGAAGTTTCGCTTACACTTCTACCGTCTACATCATTAACGGTAGCCCTTATCTTCGCTTCATCGGTGTAAAAACCGGTAGGCACATCCCAATCATAACTACCTGAATCTTCTAAACCAGCAGATAAAGTCGTCCAAGTAAGCCCTCCATCTTTGCTGTAATCTAGGTCTACATCTTTTATCGGTTCATCCCCTTCAACAGTTTCCCATTCGATCTCGGAACCGAGCCCACCGGTGATGGTCTCTCCTTCGACAGGACTAGTCACTTCTATGTTAGGAGGTTCAGTTATATCAGTGTCACCTATACCGCCATTTATGACCACGGCGAAAGACTGAGTCCCTTCAGGAACGTTATGGGCCTTAACATTCAACTCGTAAGTACCCTCCAATACTCCATTGTGATCTGGTAATAACAGAACGTTCTCCTCTACATTCAATCCATCATACTCTCCATCTCTCAGGCCACTCCATTGATTTTCAGTAGGATCTGGTTCAGAATAACCTGGGTCATTCCCCATGAATGCATTGCCTACATATCTCGTACCATCTGGTGCGATGAGTTCCAGATCAAGATCGTTTACTATGGCCGGATCATCTTCATCCGAACCTGAAGTCCCAGGATAGTCTGTCCATGCCAAAGTGACCTCCAATTCCTGGTCCGGATCACTCACTTCGAACTCAGTACTCCAACTCTCACCCGTATCTAATTCACTCCCTATATGGTAGGAGTCATAAACCTCTATGTCTCTATCGTCTCCTTCAAGATGGAGTACCCTATCCAGATTACTTCTACCATATCCTTGGTCGTTGTTAGGGAAACCATCGTCATTTAGATAAGCACCACTTCCTGTTATCTCTTCAGCACCGTTTATCAAAGTGGCTCTGACCAATGCACCACTGGGATCAAAACCTTCTTTTTCGTTCTTCATGCCATCAATATGCCATCCCTCTTCATAGTACTGCCTGATCTGAGCTATTTGGCCAGCGATCCCGGGTGTTGACATGCTTGTACCACTCAGGGTCTCGTATCCATCATAGCTTTCATCTGCTGAAGTCACTCCTTCGCCTACATGCATTATAGTCGGTTTTATCCTCCCATCATCCGCATATCCTCTACTACTGAAAGAAGAAACACATTCATGATCAGGATAATTGGTGACCGAACCAACACTTATGATGTTTTTTCCTTCAGATTGTTGTGAAAGCGTGTTATTATCCGAACCAGAATTACCCATTGCAAAAAGTATGTTGTAATCCTTATGATCCCAGAGGAACTCGTCTCCTTCAAGACCGTAACCTCCGTAACCTTCTCCACCTCCCCAACTGTTAGTGTGGATCCTCGAACCTCTTTCATAGGCGTCAAGCCAGGCCATATCGTACATGTCAGAAGGAAGGTTTAGACCCCATGCCTCGTCATCGATATCCTGAAAGATCAGTCGTGATCCCAAAGCATTCCCATCATTGTGATCATATTCGCCATAAGCGGAAGAATCACCTAACACGGTACCGGCTACATGTGTCCCGTGATACACCCCATATTCTAACTTGCCACCAGAGTCACCAGGAACATACCATGCCTGTATTTTTCTGTGATCATCTCCTACCGGCTCGCTGTCAGGGTCTTCCCACATCTCATGAACACCTTCACCGACGTCTCCATCCTGCATGTACAACTTACTATCCATCACGGTGACCAGTTGATCTGTTCCAGTTATGCCTTCTTCAGTAAATTTCCTATGATTCTGGTCATCGGTTTCAGTTATCCAAGTCGCATCGGCATTATAGAATTGATAATCTTCAGTCCTTTCAGTTATAGAGCGGACACCGTTCAAGCGTGCCAATCTTAAGATCTTATCGGCTTCAAAATCTGAGATGATCCGACTTTCATCAAATAAAAACCTATCGTCTCTAAGTTCCGGCAACCTTTCAGCTAGATCGCCTGGTGAAAATCCATCAAAAAGGGATATCTCAACGTCTACTCGATCATGTCTTTCGAGAAGTTCCTCGTTGAACCTGTAAGCGGGCTGATAGATACCGACCCAATTAACGAATCTTAGGTCTTCGACCTCTCTTTTGACTTCCGGTTCCATCTCAACGATAAAGTTGAATTTATGCCTGTATTCTTGGAAGGATCCTCCAAGGTCTCTTATCTCCTCTTTCCATTCATTTTTGATAGGTCCTATGAACTGTACTATATATTGACCATCTTGAGATTCTTCATATCTATTTATCTTCAACCTTTCAGGTATGTTAGGTGTTCCATCATCAGTATTGAAGGAATAAGAGTTGAGTCCGACATAGTCCGTATCTTCGAGTGTTTCTACTGAGTAACCTCTTTCTTTTAATTTGAGTCTGTTCTGATCTGTGGTTTCGATCAAAAAAAACCGATCATACTCTTCAACGATAGATATATCGGCTATATCATCTATATCGTTCGGGATCTTATCATCTTTATATAGAAATATATAGATATCCTCTTCAGGCCCTTCAGAAAGAACAACCGATGCAGAAAAAACGGACCCGATAATGAGTATGGAAACTAGGACACTTACTGCTATCAATAACTTACTTCTTTTTAAGGGCGTGTTCATTAAATTTACCTCCGGGAGAGATACAATGGACTTGTAAGTTTTTATATAAAAAATTTTCCCTTATTTTCTTAATAAATGAATTCGATATATCTTTAATATATAAAGGATTCTCAGATTTTTTAAAGAGTCTATTTAAAGAAAAGGTGGTATCTTTTAAATGCTGAAACGATCAGGATTAATTTTCCTCCGGGAGAAGGAGGCGAAATATCCTGATATCTCGCACACGGGACATTAGCTCAAAGCAGAATATATATAGTTTTTTGTAGTCTACCAACCTCTATATTTAATTATATCCGGATAAATATCTTTCAGATCATATCGACTGGATGAAAGAATAGTTCGATTCTTTGTGAGATCCAAAGCACCCACATATATAAATGTATTTTGTCAGCCGTAGAATCAGATTTTAAAGAAAACAAAAAGCGAGATGGATCTTATCAAATTCAAAACCTAACATAAGGATTATCTGATGGATTCAGCCTGACGAACCGAGTTCACCAGAAGTCGATGAAAAAGTGGAATCTACGATTCCGCATGTTCCAAATCTATTTCGTTAGAAGTCGGTGAAAAAGTGGAATCTACGATTCCGCACATTTTCGAATCCGCTGAGTGCACGAGTGAAACGAGTGGGCTCAGCCGGATTTGAACCGGCGACCTTCGCCTCGTGAAGGCGACGTTCTAACCATCTAAACCATGAGCCCGTCTGACAGAAAGCTATAGCTGATACGAATTAGTGACATCCTCCTCTCCCTAAAGGAAGAGACTTCCAGCCTTTCATAGGTTCTCCTCCGCTGTTCTGACTTGATTTACAGAGGTCAGGTCATCGCTAGGGAGTTCGGGCATAGTCACAGATGCCCCTGCACCAAGTATTGACCTTATCTCAGGTTTGCCGAGTGCCCGCTTG
>JAFDTP010000017.1 GCA_019594195.1 Thermoplasmata archaeon | reverse complement strand
TACTGGAGTTTCATAAAAAAACACAGAGAGAAGATAGAAAACATACCCAGGATGAAGATCATGACTTCTCATCTGGACAGGATGGATGAAACCACATTAAAAAAACATCAAAAGAACGCCGAAGAATTCAAAGAAAAATTAGCGATCGAAAGTTAACAAAAAACGTTAATCGCGGTTAACATATTTTCTTAAAATACGTTAATCACGGTAACATATTTTAGAAATTTTTTTCTGATCACCGAAACTTCTCTAAACCTTCCATTATCCTCTCCTCTATCAATCCTTTGAATCTTGGATGAGATGACAACAGGTCCGTGATCACGAATTCGACTTCTTCATTTTCTTCTTCCAGTTCCTCAACGAGTCCGGGCAGATCATCCCGCACGTGTTTACCAGGAAACAAGAATACGGGAACTATTACCATTTTATCCGCTCCTTCAGAGATCATCTCCTCCACCGCATCTACAAGTCCGGGCTCAGTGAATTCCAGGAAGGCGTGGCCAATCTCCGCTACACCCTCGATCTCGATCTCCTCTACTAGTTCTCTGAAAGCTCTATTGGACTGCTCTCTTTTACTTCCGTGAGAGAAAAGGACTACACCTTTTTTTGACATGACCCTTAATCTTAAAAGAGGCTATAAAGTTTTATTTATCGGTAAATTACAAATATCTATAGTACGTTCTTTATCAAGCCTGTGAATATATATGGCTAAAGAAGAAAAATATGAGAAGGTTGAGGAGGAAGAGGAAAGAAAGACACTTACAACTAACTCTGGAGAATCTGTACCGGATAATCAAAACTCAAAGAGCGCCGGTCCCGAAGGCCCGCTTTTGATGGAAGATTACCATTATCTCGAAAAGATGGCTCAGTTCAATAGAGAAGAGATACCGGAAAGGATCGTTCACGCGAAAGGTGGGGGCGCTTTCGGTACCTTCACCGTGACTAACGACGAGATAAGCGATTATACTATGGCCGATCTGTTCTCTGAAGAGGGGAAGGAAACAGACGTTTTCGTCCGATTTTCTACAGTAGCTGGCTCAAGAGGCTCGCCGGATACCGTGCGAGATCCTAGAGGGTTCGCGGTCAAGTTCTATACAGAAGAGGGAAATTGGGACCTGGTAGGAAACAACACTCCAGTTTTCTTCGTAAGAGATCCATCTAAATTCTCTGATTTCATACATACCCAGAAAGAGATGCCAGGGAGCGGACTCAACGATCCGACCCCTCAATGGGACTTCTGGTCACTTTCCCCCGAATCTTTACACCAGATAACCATCCTTTTCAGCGACAGAGGTATCCCAGCGAGTTATCGTCACATGAACGGTTATTCCAGCCATACTCTCTCGCTTTACAACGAAGAAGGAGAACGCTATTGGGTCAAGTTCCATTTCAAGACCGACCAGGGCATAAAGAACCTGGATCCCGAAAAGGCTGAGCGACTTGCCGGAGAAAACCCACATTACCATAGAGAAGATCTCTGGGAAGCTATAGAAGAGGGAAATTATCCGACATGGACTCTCAAAGCCCAGATAATGCCCGAACAGGAAGCTGAAGACTACCATATCAATCCCTTCGATCTGACCAGAGTGTGGCCGCACGAAGATTACCCTCTGATAGAAATCGGGACTCTCGAGCTAAATGAGAATCCTGACAACTTCTTCCAGGATGTAGAGCAGTCTGCGTTCTCCCCCGCTCACGTTGTCCCGGGCATAGGCCACAGTCCCGATAAGATGCTGCAGGGTCGGATCCCTTCATACGACGACGCACACCGCTACAGATTGGGCACCAACTTCGAGAACATACCGGTCAACAGACCGAAGAACGCGGAGAAGAACAACTATCACCAGAACGGCTTCATGCGAACAGATGGAAATCTGGGCGATGGTCCGAATTACGAGCCAAACAGTTTCGGCGGTCCAGTCGAAGATCCTTCGGTCAAAGAACCGCCTCTCGAGATTTCAGGCAACGCTGATAGATACGAGATGCAGGAGCGGATAGACAACTTCAAGCAGCCCGGCGACCTTTTCAGAAAAGTTATGAACGAAGAGCAGAGAGAACACTTGATGGACAATTTCGCAGATGACATGGAACCGGTAGATGAAACCATTCAGAAACGTCAATTGGTACATTTCTACAAAGCAGATCCGCGCTGGGGTCGAGGTATAGCGGAACGTTTGGGTATAGATATAGAGGAAGCCATCCCAGACGAACTTCTAGAACTTCCAGATGAGGAGATAGCCGAAGCGCCTGTGGTCGAAGACCTTCTGTAGAGTCACACTTAGATCCTAGGTGATACCGCCCTAAACTTGGATGCGGTGGTTTTAGAGGTGAAAATATTTGCTATACCGTGGATAGAAAAACAAACTATCAGATGCATCACTGAAGCCATGAAAACGACGATCTGAGATATAGAGGATATATAGGGGCAAAGTATTAATATCTAAACACCAAAGACTTAAAACTGATGATCAACGAAGAACTGTTCGAGGAATCGATGAACGCCTGCAAATCTGTGGCTGACAAGGTAGAAGAGTCAGACGAGGACTTCACGGCTATAGAGGTAAAGATGATGGTCGAAGAAGAACTCGGATACGGACTCGATAAAAAAGAGATGCTGGTTCTAGCGCTCACCTTCAAACACATCGACAACGTGTTCGCCGGAGAAGAAAACGATGCGATCTCAGAAATGATCTATCAGTGAATCGTGTTTTTATAAAAAATATGACCGGCCATCAAGAAAGAGGGCCGGTCTCTATAGATTTTCAAGACCTTCAATCATGATGTTCTGGTGTCATAGGCTTGTTTATGAAGTGTATGATGCCGTTGGAACTTTCAACATCCGTCTTTATGATCTTGGATTCGTTGACTCTGACTCCTTGAGAAGTATCGACTGTTATTTCTTCCCCAGTCAGCGAAGTGGCTTTATCCATCTTAGCTACATCTTCAGAAGTATATTTTCCTGGGACTATATGATACTTCAGAGTGTTCACCAATTCGTCACGATCGTTCAAAAGTTCATTCAGATCGTCGCTCGAGATCTCGTCGAAAGCGTTGTTGGTTGGAGCAAAGATCGTGTAGGGACCCTTTTCCTCTAAGACCTCTTCTAAATCTGCTTTCTCGATCGCCTGCCAAAGCGTTTTCAACTGACCTTCATCTCTTAGTGCCTCTGCTATGTTTTTCATATCTCTCACCTCCCTTTTATATAGATACTCCAAGTAGTATATAGCCCTTTCTGTAGTCTGAACTTCATCCAGAGGTCAAAATTTATATCAAAAATAGATTTTGAAAGTCGGCCTTCAATCTAATTTCCTTACATTCAAAGCCTGATAGCCGCGCTCTCCCTTCTCGCTCTCGAATTCTACCCTATCTCCTTTATCGAGAGAAACTCCTTCAGAAAGTTCGCTCCTGTGAACGAAATGATCATCCTTCCCTCCTTCCGGTTCTATAAAACCATATCCTTTCAGGGGATCGAAAAATTTTACTCTCCCTTTCATGTCGTCCTCATCCGGATATCATACAGCGATCCTGTTATATTTTACTATCGACTTTGTTTTTTAAGATATGATAGCCTGATTTTAAACTTGTAATCAAAAAAATTTATAAGCTTCAAAATAGATATAATTATCTGCGAGGGTCTTGAAAGATGTCGAATCTAAAGCAAAAACTATCATATCTTATGTTGGGTCAGCAGGGTGGTGAGAACCGTATCAAGATCTTAGAAAGACTAGATGAAAGATCCTATAACATCAACCAACTAGCCAATGTGCTCGACTTGAACTATAGGACCGTAAAACATCATATAAGGGTACTATCAAATCACGAGCTGATCGAGTGCTCAGGAGATGGTTACGGCAACGTTTATTACCTGACACCCAAGATGGAAGAAAATTATGATATACTGCAGGATATGAAAAGTAAACTCAAGACCGTTTTTGAATCACCCGAGCTCTACAAGAAGATCGTTGAAGAAACGAATCAGGGGATAGTCATCCTAGATTCGAATAAGGATATAATCTTCCTCAACGGATGTTTTAAAGAGATGATCGGGCGGAGAGAGGAGAAACTATTAGGGAAAAATATAGGATCTTTATTGAGATCGGATATACCGGAGAAACTTGAAGAGGTCAGGAAAAAAGAAGATGGCATAGAAAGGAGGATGAATATAAAGACAAAAGGAGGAGAAAAAAAAGATGTACTTGTCACTATGGATTATTTCAATTTTGACGGAGACGACCACAACGGATTTTCCCTGCTGATGAGAGACATCACAGAGGATGAAAAACAGCGAGAAATCCTTAAAGCGCTGATGGATAACTCCGGAGTAACGCTCGCCTACCTAGATACTGATTTCGACCTCGTTTACGTGAATTCTGCATACGCGGAAAGGGCAGAACAAGATCCAGAAGAATTGATCGGTAAAAACCATTTCGAATTGTTCCCTGACGAGGGGATAGAAAATATATTCAGAAATGTCGTGAAAAACGATGAATCCCTCGAGATAAAAGATAAACCTTTATTCGACCAGAACATATCCGATAAAAAAGACCCTTATTTTTGGACTTTAGAACCAGTGAGAGGTGATGGTACAGATATCAATGGGATCGTACTTTCATTTTGTGAACATCCCTGATCTATCAAGTCTGATAACACTTTATTAAAAAATTATTTAACAAATAACATCTAAAATAGATTTTTAAAAGGATATAAAGGGGGCTTCTTTGCCTATTTGTATCTCTTTTGCAACGAAAATACAGCTAAAATATATATTATTTGTGACTAAACTTGAAAAAACCCAATATCAAATATATAACATTATATAGAGTGATTAGCGATCACAGGCCTAGGGGGGTAAACTTTTCTTCCAGGGTCCTCGTTATCTAATCCCTGGGCCTTTCTTCTTATAAATTATCAAGATACCAACGAGCTTTTGACAGCTATAGATGTATAAAGGAATTATAACACAGTTATGCCTTAATCTTGCATCATCTGCTGATGAGTTTGAAGAAACCTTATCTATATACTGAGATATCGGAGGTCATAAAATGCTGCACGTGAGGTGATCATGGTTCAACATATGGGGGTTATAGTTGACCATGATCATATTGAAACCCTTAGAAATGGGAGGGGGGGATCTCCTCACGTGCAGTAACACTTTTACAACGAGGTCGATCAGATCAAGAGTTCCCATACGGTCCTGACTCATATCAACCTGTATCTTCTTCCTTGAATTCATCTCTAGATAATAAGATCAATATCAAGGCGATCAATGAAAGCAAGGATCCTAAAAACAAGGGGCCTATCGAAAATGACCCCAGGATAGCACCCATGATCGAGATGCTCCAATGATCTCTTTTCAAAGCGAATATCCCTCCGAGTAAGAGGAAGACACCAAAGACCAAAACTAGGACTCCACAGGCATCTAGTATAGACTCGACAAAAGCATCATCGAACTCCTCTGCTATGTCTTCATCTCGAAGATCATCCTCGAGGTCCAATGTGTCCACATCAAAAAAGAACAGGCCGCTCGCTGTCAAAATAGATATCAGAAAAGCGACTATCATCATCACACCTGCGATTACCGGCAATTTACTCTTTATCTCACGCCTCATAACGTGTCCTCTATCTCCTTTAAAAGGTTGAAAGACGATTAAAAGTCTTTTCTCATTTGGGACAACTCAAAAACTAACTTCATCCCTGATCTCTAAAGCAAGATCGGGCCTATCGGTTATCAAAGCGTCCACTCCCTTGTTCATGAGCTCCTTCATCAATTCAACTTCATTGACGGTCCATACGAAAACATCGAATCCTGATCTCCACATCCTTTTGAGGTAAAAAAACCGGAGCAGCCTATGGTTTGGAGCGACGAAATCAGCCCTGCATCTCGTCAATCTACGCTTCGGAAAAAGTTCAGAGATCCGTGTCTTGATCTTAGAAGAAGGATCGTCTAACCCTACCAGCAATCCGGCTTCTATATCATCATCGAAATCTTTGACCTTTTTAACGCTTGAATCAAAAAAAGACTTCATCACGAAAAGATCATAGTCGAGGTAACTCCTGACCATCTCGACGACCTTCTTCTCGTAGCCCTCTTCCTTCAACTCGATATCTAAGGCGATCTTACCTTTAGATATCAGGATAACGTCCTCTAGAGTAGGGACCTTAAAACCTCTCTCTTCAGTCATATCCAAAAGTTCTTCATATCTGAGTCCCGATATGGCCTGGCCTTCGATCTCTGCATCGTGATAAGTCACAAATTCCCGATCCTTGGTCCTTCTAACATCTAACTCAATCATATCGGCCCCTAAATCCACAGCTTTTCGAAAAGATTCGATAGAATTATCGAATTCCGTTAAACCTGATGCACCTCGATGTGCTATTATCTTACATTTCCCATTCTGCATGTTCGTCACCGCCCTTTGAAGAAGCCTTTTATCTCTGAAACATCGACATTCGGTTGATTTCTTGCTGCGATGAGGATCAAAGGCTTGATGATATCTTCCATGAATCAGTAAGTATCAAGAGGTTCTATACTATAAAATGTTCTTATGAT
The DNA here is from genome assembly GCA_019594195.1 of Thermoplasmata archaeon. The sequence continues at coordinate 20,247 of JAFDTP010000017.1, read as the reverse complement.
ATATCTCGAAAAAGACGGTTTCCTGCGATGTACTTCAGTCTCCTCGCCAATGTCCATCCCATATCTATAAGAAAAGCCTTAGCGCTTGTCGTCTCTACGTTCAGCACTACGGTGAGATCCTCCTCTCACTGAATTATGAATGATCTTGTAAAATTCCTCGAAACATGAAGAGGTCTTAGCCCCGATTAGAGATGAAGATACTGATTGAACGACTCATCCTCCACAGACAGAACATTTTGGATCCCTGTCGATGCTTACAGTTTCGACGTTATTGGAACCGATATCAAACAGGAAAAATTCTCCTCTCAGCGGTTCTCCGTGCCCGGTCAAAATTTTGATCGCCTCGTTTGCCGACATGATTCCGAAAAAACCCGAAGTGGTACCGAGGATCGGAAAGGTCTCCTTCTTTTCTGGTTTTTCAGGAAATATACACCTCAAACAGGGAGTATCACCCGGGACTATAGTGGTCATCTGTCCATGTAGACCTTCAACGGCAGAATGGATAAAGGGTATCTCATGGTCGACAGCGAACTCGTTCAAAATATATCGCGTCTCGAAGTTATCCAACGCGTCTACTATCAGATCGACATCATCTAGTATGTCTAATTTCTCATCAGTTATCTTTCCATCGAAAATCTTGATCTCGATATCAGAATTCAATCTTCTCAATTTCTCTTGAGCAGACTGCGTTTTATTTTTCTCACCGACATCTTCTTCCCAGTGCAGTATCTGCCTGTTCAGATTACTCAACTCTATCCCTTCATAGTCCACGAGTAGTAATTCGCCAACACCTCCTGCAGCCAAAAAGAAAGAAGTCGGACAGCCTAGACCACCTAATCCAACGACCGCGACACTCGATCCCTTCAGTTTTTCCTGACCATCTCTCCCGAAAACTCTGATCTGTCTATCGTACCTTTCAAGCTCTTTCTCGCTCAGCTCTTCAGTCATCTCTGCCTTTCCTCCTGACATCATCCTGTCTTTCTTCGTTTACAGTCAACTCGAATACATCAGGCCTGGAATAGTGTCCAACGACGTCAAAATCGAACCGGCTCCTACATATCTCATCCAAGTCGAGTTCAGCATATAGGACGCCCTCCTCACCATACAACGGACCTTCGATCGCTTTTCCCATCGGTGATATTATCGCACTCCCTCCTCTACATATGACATCTCGATCAATTTCCAATCCTTTCAAGGCATGATCCGGATACAGATCTCTAGTTACGTATTGATTGCATCCAAGTACGAAACATCGACCTTCGTAGGCTATGTGTTTGAGTGTCGCCTGCCAAACATCTTCTGTTGCGGCGGTCGGTGCTAGATATATATCCACGCCTTTATCATAGATCGCTGTCCTTGCAAGAGGCATATAGTTCTCCCAGCAGATCAAGCCCCCGACTTTTCCGAATCCCGTATCGACAACATCCAGCATGCTTCCGTCCCCTTCACCCCAGATGACGCGTTCACTTCCTGTGGGTTTCAACTTTCTATGCTTCCCCTTTATCTCACCGTCCGGACCGAAGTATACGACGGTGCAGTAGAGGGTCCCGCCTCTCTTTTCCGGCTCTCTTTCAATCACGCCCATCGCAAGAAACACATCTTTTTCACGAACTATCTTGCCTAATCTATCCGTTATCTCTCCGGGTATCTCGACGGAATTCTCATAATACGTCTGCCACAGCTTCTTACCTCTCTTCTCACTTATACCGACTTTAGCTCCAAAATCCAGTCCTCGGGGATAAGCGGGTATGAATGCCTCGGGGAACAATACGAGTTCCGCCCCATTATCCGAGACTTCTTCAATAAGAGAACATGCCTTTTCCACGCTCTTATGCTTGTCGAAAAGGAAGGGTGCGGCCTGAACCACGGCCACCTTTACAGAGCTTTTCTTATCTATCATGTATATGCACTAATAAGTAAAGTCGGTCATGTAAATTAACATTTTTCTATACTAGGTTCATAAGGATTTGAGACCAGAACCGGTCAGCGGGATCAACACTGTTTCACCTTCCTCGAACTCACCTTCCTCAAGCAGGTCCAAAAAAGCCGCATAAGCCAACGCAGAAGTGGTTTCTATCAAAAATCCCATAGAAAGAAGATCGTCCTCGGCTGCTTCGATGGCCGTATCATCGACTGAGGTGGAAAGGCCTCCAGTTGATCCTAGCACGTCCCTCATCTGAGATGTCCTAGGAGGTTCGAGTATCTCCACGCCCGAAGACATCTCACTCTTCTCGACGCTCTTCTCTCTCAAACTTTCATACCCTTTAGCCTCGACCGCTATCATCTCTGGGATCTCATCGACCACTCCAAACTCATATAGCTCGGAGAAACCCTTGTGCATACCTAAAAAAAGCGTTCCACTCCCTGTGGGAACCACGACCCTATCAAGATCGTGATCTTCAACGGTTTCGTAGGCGGATATCTTAGTCCCTTCCAAAAAGAAAGGATTATACCAGTGAGAAACGTAGCTAGCCCCTTCAAATCTCTCAGTCCTGTCATGTACATCCATCCTCGTCCCAGGGACTTCGTGTATCTCCGAAGCTAGTTTCTTCAAGATACTCTTCTTGCCCTTTTCCGTTTCTTCAGGGATGAATATGTGGGTCTTTATGCCCTCCGATCTTCCGTAGAGTGCGAGACTTATAGCCGCGTTTCCTGACGAATCCAAACTCACTTCTTCGACCTGCTCACGATTCAACATTGCCGCTGTGACGTAGGTGCCTCTATCTTTGAAAGATCCACTGGGCATCAGATACTCTAATTTGAAAACTACTTCTATTCCTCCGATATTTTTTTCCACTGTAGGAGTCGATGGAGGTTTGAGGTCCGGTGTGTTAGACTCGTCGACGGGGATGAATCCTGAAAACCTTCTAACATCGGATCGATTTAGATCTAAAATATCTTCAAAAGACCTTTCAAATCGCTCGTGTACTTCTAAGACACCACCACAGTCACATCTTAAACGGAAACCATCAGGATACCTACGACCGCAATCCAGGCAGATCAAGTTCATATATCCATAACTCCACTTGAGGAAATCCTATTTAATATCATCTATGATATGATGGATTCCCGATCATCGGGGCTCTCACATCAGCGTAGCCTGCTTCGAACCGTGGATGCTGAGATCGTTGACGGCTTCTATGCTTTTGTCCTCCTCGATAAGATCGACTATATCCGATTTAGAGACTGAACTCTGTATCTCTTTGGTCCTTCCTCTTCTACCGAAGGATTTGACTCTGGCGTTTATCAACCCCAACATATCGAGTTCCGATATCAGGTCGGTTATCCTCCTTTGAGTAAGGGGGTCCATACCTGACTTATTGCTGAGCTCCTTGTAGCCTGTATACACCTCACCTGTCGTGAGCTTATCTTTTCCGTTCTCCTGCATCAATAGGATGGAATAAAGAACTAGTTTCGAATGGGTCGGTAATGTGTTGACCGCTTCCCTCACGCAGTCCTGCTCTATCTTGTTTTTAGCCTTGTATACATGATCTGCGGTCACTTCCGATTCATTATCTCTTTCGGCGATCTCTGTAGAAACTCTAAGCAGATCTAGAGCTCTTCTCGCATCACCATGCTCTTGGGCCGCTAGAGCTGCACACAGGGATATAACGTCATTGCCCAATATATCGGGTTCAAAGGCCTTTTCAGCCCTATCGGCTAAAATATCTTTCAATTGATCCGCGTTATATGGTGGGAATATCATCTTTTCTTCCCCTAGTCGACTTTTCACCCTAGGGTCTAAAAATTCTGTAAATTTCAAGTTGTTCGATATACCTATCAGACTGACCTTGCTTTTAGATAGTTCCGAATTCACCTTCGACAAGTGATAAAGAACGCTGTCTCCGTTCTTTGTCACCAATTTATCCAGTTCATCCAATATGATGACGACCACTCTTCTTTCCTCTTCTATCCTGTCCTTCAGTGATTCGTATACCTTTTCCATCGGCCATCCTGTGAATGGGATCTGTTCATCCCAGTCCTCTACAAATTTGTTCCCGATATTTTTCATAACTCCGTAATGAGTATCGACCACTTCGCAGTTTATATACACGTATTCGACCTTATCTATATCATAATCTGCAAAATCTGTGTTGAGTTCACTCTCTTCGTTCTCTCTCTTCAAGCGATTGATCTCTCTTTCCAAGTATCTCACGACCGCCGTTTTCCCGGTCCCGGTTTTTCCAAATATCAGAACATTAGAGGGGCGATTACCTCTGAGCGCTGTCACCATTATCGAGGCTAAATCGTTTATCTGTTCCTGCCTGTGAGGTAAATCCTCGGGAACGTAAGAGGGGCGAAGCATGTCTCTGTCCCCTTTGAACAGGGACTTCGAATCCATGTGAGATTTAAATACGTTTTCTTTGCCTATCACGTTTGATTCCTCCTTGGCCCCCGGTTTTACACCCCTCCGTTTCAAGTGGAGAGCGGGGCCTATACTTTAATGGGAAAAGGAGTGTGTGCATCGATTATCTCCCATCAACCGGGGTCCGCTGTTAGGGAAATCACGATTAATTATAAAGTTAAAAAGGTTTCGTCAGACGTTTTTTGGGGCTCTTTAGGGCAGGCTTTAAAAGTTTATTGTATGACGGTTTATATAGCTTTAAATAAGAGATTTAGAGCTTATGATTATTTCGTTAAAAATAAAAATTACGGTATCGTAAAAGTGCCCGCGGCTTTTTTAGCCGAAAGACGCGTCTTCGGGATAAAGGAGTAGATTTCGAGTAGAGAACTGTAGTATTTTGTAAAGCTTAAATAGTCGTTATGTCAATAAGAAGGTTTGAGATGATATTCGATCTGCCTGAGGAAAACCGTCTACTGTTTTCTTTTTCAGCTAGTGCAGGGCTTATCGGTGCTCTCCTATCGATCTTGAGATTTGACGGTGTTTGGTTCATAACCTCTATAATATATGTGTTTTTCATATACGGGATATCTACGATCAAAGGTGAAGATCAGATCCAAAGAGATCTTTATAAATGGTCTGTAGTACCTATCTTTTTCGGAGTCACTGGGCTCTCAGGTATTTTGCGGAACAATTGGATGTTTGGTGATCTTGCCTTCGCTGTGCTAATGACTATGCTAGCCTTCATGTCGATATTGATCCTGACCTATCACACCGATTTTCGGACCAATTTCTATTTCTCAGTTTCCTTCATATTTCTTTTCACTGTAGCCGCAGGAGCTGTGTTAGGCATAGGTCAATTCCTTTCAGACTATTATCTTGAAACGATGATACTCGAGGATAACGAACAACTGATGTTAGAACTCTTCTTCATGACATTTGTAGGATTCGTAGGTTCCTATTCTTTCAAAACTTACAGAGAATTATATTATCTAAAATGGGAGAGCTACAGCATACTTAACCAAGTCAGATCAACATTGACTTTTAACTCAGAAAATCCTAGAGAAGATTTTCTTAGGATGCTGTATACATATTTTGGCGAAAAAGAAAATGATAAGCTGATTTTGTTATCCAAATTTTTCCAACTAGGGATAGTTTTTCTGATAGTTTATAGTCTTTTCACACAAAATATGAGGGTAGTTGGGCTCGCGATACCTTCCTTCATAGCCTCGATGATACCATACCTGTACTCCCAGAACCTGGAAAAAAAGGTGCCGTCTTATTTCAAATTCTGGATATCGCTCTCGTTGATCATATATGTCAGCGGTGAAACTGCCGCATTCCAGAGGAGATTCGACTGGTGGAACAACTTCACACATTTTCTCGCCGGTCTGATCCTTGGGATCCTCATACTGCTCTTCCTGATCTATCTGAACCAGGTATCCGATAATCTATATATACCGGACTGGCTGATCTCTTTTTTTGTACTGATATTCATACTCTCGATCAGCGTTTTCTGGGAGCAATTCGAATTCTTCATGGACACCTTTTTCTACACCTCTCTTCAAGGAGGGGTCGAAGATACCGCTTTCGACATGCTCGCCAACACCGTAGGTGCTTCTCTCTCTATGGTATTGACCAATCACTTCACGCCTTTCAAGGTGCTCCAACCTCTTAGGAAAAAGATACGTCGGTCTTGTAGATCGATGTTGTAAAGCGCTATTGAGAGAAATTATATTAATCAAAAACTGTTACTGATTTAACGATGTCACTAAAAGATATAATAGACTATGTGAGGGCTGAAGGTGCTGACTATTGCGATATAAGAAAGGAAAGATGGGACAGCACCAACCTCACATTGAAAGACGGGGAGATAGACAAGGTCACAAGTGGTAAAGAAGAAGGGGCCATGGTGAGAGTACTGTACGATAACGGATGGGGGAACGTAGGTATCTCCGATCTTGAAGACTTGAAAGGAACAGCCGACAGAGCTATATCGATGGCTAAGAGCAACAGCAAATACAAAAAAGAAGAGACCGGTATGGCCGATGTAGAAACACACGAAGAGAGCATAGAGATGAGCATGGAGGAGAACTTTTTAGACGTCTCTATCGAGGAGAAGGTCTCGTTCTTGAAAGATCTTGAAAAACAGTTGAACGAAGATTTTGTCAGGTCTACTGAATTGAGATACGGAGACGGCATAGTAGACAAAGAGATCGCGACCAGTGACGGAACTCATGTGAAAATGAAGATCCCTAGGATAGTCACCTATTTGATAGTCACAGGGAAGAGCGACACGATCCAAAGAGCGAGCGAAGGTATCGGAGCTACCGGAGGATACGAAGTGACTGAAAGGGCTTATGATAAAAAAGATGTGGTTTTACAGAGACTAAAAACACTTCTGGAGGCTGAAACACCACCGAGCGGAAAGATGCCACTTATAATGGATCCACACCTGACAGGTGTTTTCTCTCACGAAGCTTTCGGACACGCGGCCGAGGGCGACTTGGTCTCGACTGGAAACAGCTGCCTTGAAGGGAAGATAGGAGAGGATGTCGCTTCAGATATAGTCACTATCAAAGACGACCCCACTATGAATGGTTACGGATCTTTCCCTTTCGATGACGAGGGCACTAAAGCCAAGAACAGGATACTCGTAGAAAACGGGGTGCTCAACGATTTCATACTCGATAGGGAGAACGCTTGGAAACTCGATATGAGTCCGAACGGTGGAGCTAGGGCTGAAGATTTCAGGGTCAAACCTCTAGTTAGGATGAGCAATACGATAATGGAGCCCGGTGATATGAGCTTCGACGAATTATTGGATGAAGTCGATAAAGGTGTCTATGCTAAGTCGTCGGGCGGAGGACAAGTGAATACCGGCGAGGGAACATTCCAATTCAACGCCCAGGAGGCTTATCTCATAAAAGATGGTGAGATAGAGAAACCCCTGAGAGATGTGAGTTTCAACGGTTTCACCCTTGAAACACTTCAAAACATAACCGGAATAACTGAAGAGATGGAAACCGGGATAGGTCACTGTGGAAAAGGACAGACCGCACCAGTAACGGACGGTGGGGCCAACGTTTTGATATCAGAAGTCACGGTAGGTGGTAGAGAATGAATGAAGATATTGTTGAGAGCGTCAAGAAGGCTGTTGAGATCATAGATAAAAAAGGATTTGATGGAGACGTTTTCGGTATAAAAAGCAGAAACATCAGTTATTCTATAAAAAAGGGCGAGTTATCTGACAGCTCCGAATATCAAGATAATGGTCTTGGTATAAGGATCATAAAAGATGGTAAAGTGGGCTTTGGTTACTGTACTCCGGGAGATGAAGAGAAGGGTGTCAAGATAGCTGAAGAGTTATCCGCAGTTTCTGAAAGTATAGACCTTCGACTACCGGAAAAAAATGATACGCCAGAACCCAAAACTCATGATAAAAAAATCGTCGAATCTTCCCTCGAAGGAAAAGGGGCGGAGTTCACCCAGGATGTGATCGAAGGAGCCAAGTCTCTTGAAGAAGATATCATACCGACCAGAGGGGGTCTTGCGATAAGTATAGGAACGAAGGTCCTAGGTAATACCAACGATGTGTTCCTCAAGCAGAAAGGCACCGCGATATCGGCTAGCGTTTTGACAACCATACCTGGAAAAGACACATCCATCAATGCCAGTGAGTCCAGATTTTCTCGTAAGATGGATCTTGATTTCAAAGACGTAGGTGAATCAGCAGCTGAAAAAGTTGATTCTCTTAGAGAGTCTTCAGAGATACCAAAAGGAAAAGTTCCCGTAGTGATGAACCCAGACGCGTTCGGTATGCTGATGTGGTTCGGGATCGTTCCGGCGATAGATGGGGAGAACATACGCAAAGGAAAATCAGTTTACGAAGGAAGAAAAGGAGAACAAGTGGCCTCGGAAAATCTGCTGATGAAGGACGACCCGACTAAAGACTGGGGTATAGGAAGCGGCCCTTTCGACGATGAAGGTGTGCCGAGTGAAGAGACATCGATAATAAAAGACGGAAGACTGAAACGATTCATCTACGATCTAGAAGAGGCAAAGAAAAGTGATACTGAAAGCACAGCCAACGGTATGAGAGGCGGATTCAAAAACCCACCCGAGATAACTGACAGGAATATCGTACTCAGAGGTGAAGGGAAGGATAAAGATGACCTCCTTCCAGATGATGGTATCTTGGTCGATGGTGTGATGGGAGCTCACACTCTGAATCCGGCGAGCGGCGACTTCAGTGTTGTAGCTACGCCTGCCTGGTTGGTTGAAAACGGGGAGATCAAGGGTAAGGTTGAAGGTGCGATGATCTCTGGCAATCTGCCAGAGACCTTGAAATCCATAGAACTAGCAGACGACTATAAGAAGTCATACGAGTCGATAGGCAGTAGGGAGATAAAGATGGACCTTCCCTCCGCGAGATTCAACGATATCACCGTATCAGGTAATTGAAAACCGCTTCCTCCATCTTTTACATTTCTCTTTCTCCTCACCATCTTTTATTCCGAACTATCAAAAAACATTAAATAGGTTTGGATTGTGTTTAGGGCCGATGTCCTCTCCTAGATGCCCAGAATGTGAAGAAGAGATGGAAGAAGTTGTGGGTTTTTCTGATTACTTCTGGTGCAGAGAATGTCATTTGACAAAAAAACTAGAAAAGAACACAAAAATAAAAGACCCACAAAAATCTTCAGAAAAATTGAAAGTCTGACCGATCTTTTATTTCTTGTGAACTGCAAGACCATCTTATCTTCGATCGGAGTATTAGGATAAACTTATTTACTTCGATCAGGATAATCTATGGGTGATATACATGATCGAAATAAAAAGATTGACGCATTCCTCCGTTTTGATCAGGTCTGGTGATATGAAAATCTATATCGATCCCTATATGCCAGACACTCCAACGGAGAAGGTAAAAAAGATCTATAGGGATCTAGAGAAGGGAGATGTCATACTTATCACTCATCCCCACCACGATCACTGTGATCCAGAAACTTTTGAAGATATGTTGAAAGAGGAGAGTAAGATCATCGCGTCAGTAGCCTGCGAAGACAAGATAGAACATGACTTCATCGGTCTTGAAATCGGAGATGATCTGACCATAGATGGGATCGAGATAAAAAGTACTCACGCTTACAACGTCAAAAGAAAGAGAGATTCAGGAGAGCCTTTTCATCCGAAAGGTGAGGGCATGGGCTACTTGATAACCATCGATGATTATACCATATACCACCCCGGTGATACAGAAAAAATACCGGAGATGGAAGAACTGAAAGGCATAGATCTAGCTTTTTTGCCGATAGACGGTACTTATACAATGAACATCGACGAGGCCGTTAGAGCAGCGAAAACTATCGAGTCCAACATAGTCATACCTTTCCATGAACGAGAGGCTGATCCAGAAGAATTTAAAAAGAGACTAGGAAGCGAAGACGAGATCATCGTAAAATTACTACAAGAGGGCGAATCACTCCAGATATGATGACTGGTGTCAACATGAAAGCTATATTAGTCTATTACTCACAAACGGGAAATACAGAAAAAACGGCGAATTTATTGACTGAATCCATCGAAAAAAAGGACATAAAAGTGACGAAGGTATCCCTCGAAAGGAGTGAAGAGAGTTCCTACGAAGAGGACGTAGAAGATGCTAAGAAAGAGGCTTTAGCAGAGATAAAAACTACTAAAACCGACCTGAGCGAATACGATCTACTGCTGATCGGCACACCGGTATGGTGCGGCAAACCGGCTACGCCTGTCAACACCTTCATGGAAAAATGTGAGGGTTTGGAAGGGATGAAGATCGCAACTTTCTTGACCCATGGAGGTGGAGGATCTGCCATGACATTCGATAAGATAGAGGATGAACTTGGTCCGAAAGGAGGGGAATTCGTGGGGAGACTAGAATTGAGTTCAGATGAGATCGAGAATGAGGTTTGCAGAAAAAAGATAGAGGAATTCGTTTCAATCATCCTTTAGATCCCAGCACTTTCTGATGCGATACAAAAGATAAATAAGAAAAACACATTGTTCCAAAAGATGGTCAGATGTCGGAACAGGCGGCTATAAAAGTAAAAAGAGCGAGACCGATAGAAGAGATTTTTCAAGAGGTAAGATCTTATGATCTGGTATTGACGGTCGATGCACCACTTTCCGATGCTTTGAATGCAAGGCTCGAAAGCTCAAGGTTGGGTCATTTCGCAACTACCCCGCGAAGACTAGCTCTTGAGGAAATAAGATCGGATAAGAAGATATTCAGAGATAAGAGAGAGCTATTTTTGAAGATAATAGAAGATACTGACCTGGATTGGAAAAGAGCTACGTATCTTCTCGATGATATCGTCGAAGCCTGGAAAGAAACGGGAGACCCATCAAAAGTACTGGAACAAGATGTCAATAAAAAAGAGGATATGAAAAAAATATTGAAAACACTCAAGGAGACCATAAACCCTTACACTTCAGTAGAGAGATATAACATCGACAAGGAAAAGGATGTAGCGGTCATCTCAGAATATCAATTCACCGATCTTGATAAGAAGATACTCCCTGAAGAATACGATAATATAGAAGTCTTTACGGATGCGCGGTCGGAACTACCACCTTTCAATATCTTCAATTCGACTAGCGAGATAATCGATACCGTGCTTGATCAGATAAAAGATATCGATGCTAGAGATGCCGCCGTGGTCATGGAAAAAAACTCCCAATATAGGTACCTTATGGAAGCGGCTATGGATTCTAACGATGTTCCCTACATGGTCTCTAAAAAATTGAAGGACTGTGGTGAGATCAGAAAACTGCTCAACACTATAAGAGCTTCTTTTTTCAGAAAGGGGCTGAAAGTCAGAGATATTAGAGGACTGGTCTCCGAGGATGATTCTATCGATACCAGGACGGAGGAGTATCTGTTGAACTCCTACGAAGATAGATCACTGGATAAAATAAAGGATGTGTTGGATGAGATACCCGAACTTACCTTCGAACAACTGCTTGAGAAATATAAGTCTGAAGATGAGATCGAGGACGTCAGGAGACATCTAGACGAACTAGAACTTTTAGAAAGGAGCATAACATATGACAGATTGAATTCTTTTATCCATTATATGGAGAGTTTCGATATCGAGGTGGAGTCAGCGGGACAGGGAGTCCTGATAGCTTCTCCAGGTACCTCGATATTCATCGATAGACCCTACGTTTTTTACCTGGGCATGGACACTTCTTGGACGCCTGAGCCACCTACAACTCCTTGGACAGATAAGAAGGAATTCAACGATAGGAAAAGAAAAGATATCGAAATACTCCTTCAGAACGGAGAACAGCAGTTTTATCTGGTCAAGAACAGCGAAATGGGTCAGAAAGTTATACCTTCTTTCTATCTGAACGAGTTCTGCCGGTCCGAGATCGGATCCTTCAAAGACATAAAGCACGAATTGAAAGAAAAAGATTTGAAAAAACCGGAGAGGCCTTTCACTAAAATGAAAGTCGATACCGATATAGAACCGGTCGATATGATCAGTCAATCCACGTTGAATTCGTTGACCCGATGTCCGAAAGATCAATTCTTTTCGGAGCTTGTAGATGTCCCGGATAAAAAATATTTCAAAAGAGGTACGATATTTCATGATTTTGCCGAGTTCTATCTAAACTATCCAGATCTATGCGAGGATATCGATCAACTGGTTGATAATATAACGGACGAGATGAGACCCTTTTTGGAGGAATATGAGACTCCCGAGATGAAAACCATATTTAGTGTAGGCATGAAAAACCTCAGATCGTTTTTGGAACAGCAGGAGATCTCTTTTGAGTGTGTAGACGGCTACGAGAAGTCCTATAGGGATAACATTTTTTCAGATATCTACGACGCAATCATAGGTACGAAGTTTACCGAAGTATCATTCCGCAATGAAGATGTCGGGGCGAAGGGGAAAGTCGATCTGATCCTCGATGAAGATCATATAGTCGACCACAAATCGGGCAGTAAAAATTCTATCTTTTCGGTGATGAGAAAATCAGATATAGAAGAGATAGACGAAAGACCAGATTTTCAGGCGAAGATGTATCTTGTTCATCACAGACAGTACAATACAGGTGATCCTATAAGGTTCACCTACTATCATCTTCTCGATAATTTAAGAGACGTGATATCAGGTGAAGGGAGCCATGAAGATAATGAGCTAACTATAGAATATTATCCAAAAGGTTTCAACGAGATGATACAGGATGAATATATCTACGATTGGTTGAAGTCTTCCAATAGACGAGAAAAAGTACTAGATAAGCTGGGATACGACGATTACAAGGAGTTTTTCAGGGAAAGGGATATGCCCGAAGGTGATAAGAAAGATATCTTGAAGAGTGATATAACCGAAGATCTTATCGAATACTGCAGTGAAAAGATCGGGTCTTACAAATACGTTGAAAAGGCCTGTAAAAGTATTATGAAGAAGCTAGTGGTCTTCAGGGATATCCATTATTTCAAGGAAGAACTCGATCGATTCGAGGATTTTCTAGAGAAAAGGATAGCAGAATACAACGACTACAGAACATCTAACTTTCCTGTGGGAGATACAGACCCAGACAACATCGAAAACAAGGACCTAGTGATAACCAGGGAGGCGAGACCGTGACAGATAACACGCCAAATGAGAAACAAGAAGAACTGATAGAAAATACCGAAGGTGTGTATGTAGCTGATGCGGGACCGGGCACCGGTAAAACGTTCACTATATCATTAAGGTATGCACACATACTAGAAGAAAAGAACGTAGAACCCGACGATATATTGCTGATAACCTTCACTAAAAATGCCGCGGAGAATATGAAGGAAAGGATCATCAACATTTCAGACTACAGTAAATCGGAACTTAGAGACGCACATGTATCTACTTTCCACGCTTTCTGCAACAGCGTCCTGATGCAGCATGGACACGAAGTCCCGAAAATGATAGGGATAGATGAGACTCTCACCCAGTCCGTGCGGATCATCGAGAACGAGGTGTTAGAAAAACGGGAGTTCGATAGTTTCATGAGCGATTTCATGGATAAACATCCAGAGTACAAAGATCTTTACAGGATACAATATGACAAAACCGATCTCCTAGACCTTATAAAATCGCTGGGAGCTAAGGGAATATTTCCAAAACAAAAAGGATGGTATCGGAATTCAGAAAAATATCTCGACGGTGATCTAGAGAAGTTCAAAGAATTGTTCGATGAAGAGAACGCACCTCGGGAAGGAGCTAGAGGAAAAAAGCAGTCGCTCCTCAGAAAACGTCTTTCAGGGTATAAAAATAAGTGTTTTTTGGAAGAAGCCCCTGAAACAGGAGAGATAAGAGGAGAAAACAAACAAATACCGGAAAAATATGCTGAGATCTGTTTCAAAGAAGACAGGAGAAAATTGAAGCGATTTATTCACGACGTTTATTTTGAATATATAAAATACGCTTTGGGCAGGAACTATATGAATTTCAGCCTGATGATGATGTTCGCATTCGTTTTGATATGCGAAGACCATGACGTGAGAGAGGAGATAAGTTTCGAGTACATCATGATCGATGAATTTCAAGATACGAACGAGATCGAGTTCAAACTCTCACTCCTATTATCTAGTTCCGGTAACATCTGTGCCGTTGGTGATTGGAAGCAAAGTATTTTCTCTTTCCAATATGCATCAGTTGATAATATAATCAGGTTCGAGGAGCGCCTTCAAAGATTCAAAAAAGATCTTAACAGCGACTTCAGACGAGTGGAGTTCCCAGCAAAGATCGAGAGCGAGATAAAACTCAAGAAAAACTATAGGTCTGCACAAAAACTTATAGATTTTTCAGAACGTGCACTCCTTTTAGAAGCTACGAAAAAAGAGAGGCTCGACCACGATGATATTAGATCTAGGATAACGGAACTGGAAGCGGCAAAGAACGAAGGAAAAAGCCAGATAGGAGCGTACCTAGGTGAGGATAAAAAAGCCGTTACACTCTGGAAGATCACCCAGATAGTTAACAATCCGGATCATATGATCGAGCGGAAAGGGGAAGAGCGTATGATAAGATATGAGGATATAGCCGTACTAACGAGGACTAGAAAATTCGGGCTGGACCTGTTCAAAGAGGCCCAGGAAAATGGTGTTCCGTCCGCATACGAGGGAGGAGTAGAACTTTTCAGACGGAGATGCGCCCTCTTACTCTTAGCTTGGTTGAGGATCGTCCAGAACAGATATTCTAAGAGAGGATGGTCAGTAGTACTGGATGAAGCCGGATACTCCCTTATAGAGATAGAAGAGATAGTTCAAAAGGATTCTTATCCGGAGGATATGTGGCACTTCAGGGAGGAACTATCGAACGAAGATGATCTTGGTTCCATCGCTGAAAAAATCTTCGAACGATATTCTATACGCAACGCATTCTCAGACAAGATAATAGAGGTCATCCAATCTACCTATAAAAACACCTATTTCAACCGAGGGGAGATGATAAATTTCATAGTTGATAACATAGAATCCGATCAGACTTACGAAGTAGATAGTACCAGCGAGGACGACGTTTTCAAGATACAGACCATACACAGCGCGAAAGGACTGGAATATCCTGTTGTCATCTTAGCGGATATGGGGCCCACAAGCGGAGGCTTCGGAAAGGCGATCGATTACACCGAGCCTCTTGGTATAAGACAGAAAAAAGTATTTTCTGACGAGGGAGTTCCGTTCAGCTATGATAACTGGAAACATTACGTCTTATCCAAATGTACGGGCAAAAATTACGACGAAGAGAGAAGGTTGATCTACGTAGCCATGACAAGAGCGGAGAATTACCTCTTCATCACTGAAGAAGAGGGTAGCGAGAGCGAATTCTTCAATAATCTAGATATTGAAAAGGAAGAGGTAGAACCTGAGATCGAACCCCCAAAACCAGAAAAACAGCACAGAAACGAACTCTCTAAGGATATAGGAGGATCAAAAGCACCGGTAAAATATTCAGCTCATTCGCTGGTAGATGAGAACGTCTTTGAAAACGGTGAGATAGGTCCGGGTCCAGAATACGGTACTAAAGTCCACGATTTTGCCGAGAGGTATATTGAAGGAAAAGATATCAGGTCACCGGATAATGATGACGAGGTAAACATAAAACGATTGATCGACGAACTCGAAGGTGAAAAGATCACTGAGATCAATTGTCTTTTGCCTTTAAAGAAAAAAAGAAAACTGCTCTTCGAGGGGATCATAGACCTATTACACTTGGAAGAAAGGAGCGTAGATATCATAGACTACAAGACCGATAGGAAAAAAGATGCGTTGGATGAATATAGAAAACAGCTGAGTATATACCATAACGCTATAAAAGATATACATAAAGATAAAGAAGTCAGGACGTACGTTTTTTACTCCCACCATGACGAGATGATAGAGATCGATCCTCTATCGAAGGGAGAAATATACGATCTGGTCCAGTCATCACAAAGTAAAAGATAATAAAAGTAAAAGTTTTTAAAAATAAGTTGTCCTACTTGTCCTCTTGGCCCCTTTCGTAACCTGATTCGAATGCCTCAAGGTTCTTTTCTTCAGTGCCTTCTGGTACCAGGTCCTCTATAGCTTCTTTCATCGAATCTTTAGTTACGAATTCAGTCATGGCCGTGAAATAGCCCAACATCACTATGTTCGCTACCTGCTTGATACCTATCTTTTCCTCAGCTATCTCGGTGGCGGGTAGGCCAACGTTTCCTTCTCTAGATGATTCAACCAGACTGGTATCTATCATCAGGATGCCTTCTTCACCCAGCGCGGGGATATAAGTTTCTAAAGACTCTTGAGACATCGATATGAGAACATCTGGGTCTCTCACTTGAGGATAGTTCACCCTATCGTCGCTGATTATTATGTCGGTGCTGCAGGCACCGCCTCTAGCTTCTGGCCCATAGCTCTTGGTCAAGGTAGCGTCCTTTCCGTCTAGAACCGCAGCTTCACCCAAGATATGTCCCATCAAGATGACACCTTGTCCACCGAATCCGGAGAATCTTATCTCTTTTCTCATCTATTCCACCCCCATCTCTTCTCTAGCCTGCCCGAATACTTTCCCTCGCTCGTCTTGATAGGTAGGAGCGTCTCTGTCAACGAATTTGCCAACAACTATCTTTGAATCGGGATCTTCCGGATGCAGAGCGACTTCACTGGGATCTGCATCAGGGTTTTTCTCGCTGTTCTCCTTGAAATGTTTCATCGTCTTCTTACCGGTCTTCAGTCCTACCTTTTTACCGTAGCCGGTCGGACATGGAGACATCACTTCGATGAAGCAGAATCCGTCCTTTTCGAGCGCTTCCTCTAACGAATCGATGAGTTCCTCGACATGATAAGTAGTCCACCTAGCGACATAAACAGCTCCGGCTCCCGCAGCAACAGCTGGAAGATTGAACGGCTGTTCGAATCCGCCCCATGGAGTCGTTGATGTTTTGGCATCGGTAGGTGTGGTAGGACCTGCTTGGCCTCCAGTCATACCATAATTGAAGTTATTTACGCAGATCACGTTGAAGTCGACGTTCCTTCTAGCTGCATGGATGAAATGATTTCCACCAATGGCGAAAAGATCACCGTCACCGCTGAAAACTGTAGTCTTTAGATCTCTGTTACCTACTTTCAATCCAGTAGCGAAGGGTATGGCTCTACCGTGCGTGACATGGAACGAGTCCACGTCGACATATCCTGCGGCTCTACCACTGCAGCCTATACCTGAAACCACAGCGGTCTCTTCAGGTGGTATATCGGAATCCTTGAGAGCCCTCAGATATGCATTCAGTATAACACCTAAACCACAGCCGGGACACCATATGTGAGGTATCCTGTCTTCTCTCAGATATTCATCGAGCGGATGAAGTCCATAACCTACTCCTTCATCCGTGTCCTGTTCCTGATAATCCGGGGAAAACCAATCCCTACTTTTTCTTATACTCATATTTATCACTCCTTGAAAGACGGAATCTCTCCACGATCGATCGCTTCTATCCTATCTACGATCTCATCTGGAGTATGGATATTTCCACCCATCCTCGGTGCGAGATAGGTTTGAGCTGCGCCGCCGGTACATCTTTCGACTTCGTAAACGATCTGGCCGAAGTTTATCTCCGCGACCAAGAAATCATCTACACCTTCTCTAGCTAGATCGTAGATCCTCTCTTCTGGGAAAGGCCATATCGTCTTAGGTCTCAACATGCCGACTTTGTAACCTTTCTCTCTAGCCATATCGACCGCTTCGATCGCTGCTCTCGATACGCTACCATAGGCCACTATGACCCTTTCCGCATCATCTATCTTATACTCGTCGTATTCTAATATGTCGTCGACGTTCTTCCTTATCTTGTCTATCAATCTGGGGACCAACATGTTTTGTGTTTTTTCATCGATAGAAGGATGCCCCTTTTCGTCGTGAGTGAGTCCGGTAACGTGTACGCCGTAGCCGTCGCCGGCGTTGGCCATCGGAGGTACGAGATCGTCGTCCGGACGGAAAGGTAGATGGCCTTCGGGATCATCTTTAGGTTTCTTCCTGTTGACTATCTCTATCTCATCTTCTGGGGGTACCTCTACCTTCTCGGTCATGTGGGAGACCATCTCGTCAGATAGGACCACTACGGGAAGCCTGTATTTTTCAGCAGTATTGAAAGCTTTGATAGTATAATCGAACAGCTCCTGCGGTGAAGACGGCGCGTAAACGACCACGCCAACATCTCCGTGAGTTCCCCACCTGGTCTGGTTCACATCACCCTGTGCTACCATCGTAGGTAGACCGGTCGATGGTCCGCCTCTCATAACGTTTACTATAACGCAGGGCGTTTCTGTCATGAGACCCAAGCCATAGTTCTCCATCATCAGACTGAAGCCGGGTCCTGAAGTAGCTGTCATTGATTTTTTTCCAGCCCAGGAAGCTCCAAGTACAGTTGCGATACTGGCCAATTCATCTTCCATCTGCAGGTAACTTCCGTGAACTTCGGGGAACCTCTCAGTTATCCTTTCCAATATCTCCGACGCGGGTGTGATCGGATAACCCGCGAAGAATCTACAACCGGCAGCTATCGCGCCCTCTGCACAGGCCGTATTACCCTCCATAAAATATGTTCCTGGTTCCATCATATCCACTCACCTCTTTCTTCTTTTTCATCCTCTTCATCTTCATCACTTTCGTCTTCTACACCCTTTTCTCTGATATGGACAGCGAACTCCGGACATATCTTTTCACACTTACCGCAGAGTACACATCCTTCCGTCATCTCTGGTGGATGGTAACCTTTCTCAGTAGTTTTTTCAGACCGCTGCAGTGCACCTACAGGGCAGAAGTCCATACAGAATTCACACCCCTTGCACCTTTCAGTTATAACGCACACACTACCTTCCTTATTCTTTGTTTCTACCGGATAGCACCTCTGATCGGTACTCTTTTCCTCTTTTTCCTTTTTACTCATATTATATCCCTTCCTATTTCAAGCCTATATCATCTATTCTTGATATTGAGAACTGGTAGTAGATCCGATATGGTACATATTATAGGATCGAAGTAAGTATTAAAAATGTCCTTATCGATCGTTCCTCTCAACCCATCAGTGTCTAAACCTAGGAAGAATTTCAAGCCGAATTCATACCATTTATCTGGATCGCCACTTTTTTTAGACATCGGGCTTCTCCGCAAAGAACTCGAAGTAAGACGGATATAAATATTTTGCCATTTGTTACCTAAAACATCTTTGGACTCAAAATATGAGCTTGGATACATGATCGACAACAACTTATTATAGTTCGATAAAAGATTATATGATATATGGGAAAGAGGGAGATCGTTTTAGTGATATCGTTCATAGCCGTCTTGATCAGCATCCCGTCCTTCCTGCAGCACGCCAGATGGTTCATAATCGGAGATGTACGATCGATGATCGTCCAGAACAGGTGGGATATAGTATTATTGAATATCTTTCTGTTTTTGATATTTCTATTACCTTTGAATTTTAGAAAAAGGATCAACTGGAAATCGATGGGTATCTATACGGCTTTCATCGTATCACTTTTCATAGAGATGTACGGAGTACCTTTGACTATATACATGACTTCATCTGTCTTATCTTCAGGAGGGACACCTCCCGCACAGGACCCAATTTTCACAATAACCCTCTTGGGCCAAACTTTGTTGATGACTTTCTGGAAATTGGTCGGAGCTTTTATCAGCATCGCTGGTATGCTGACAGTTATCCTGGGTTGGACTACCCTGTACAGAAGAAGCGAAGAAAAAGATCTCGTGGTCAGCGGGATTTATAAATACTCAAGGCATCCACAGTATTTAGGCATCATCTTGATATCGGTCGGATGGTTCATACACTGGCCCTCTCTGCTTACAATGCTCATGCTCCCGGTCCTGATATACTTTTATTATCAGCTAACAAAAGATGAAGAACTCGAACTCGAAAAGGAATTGGAGGATCCAAGTGAATACAGAGATTACAAAGATAACACCCCTAGGTTCATATGAATATGTGATCTAACATGAAAAGATATCTGAAAGTCGGCTTCACCTTGATCGTCATAGGTTCACTTTTACTATTCACAGGTTACACCATGTTGACCAGCTTCAGGGATAGAGAGGAGGATATCGATAGGATATATCCAGAAGAAACTTTGGCCGAACACGGTATCATCTTAGCGATAAATTTTTGCGGCGGTATATTTCTATTAGGAGGTCTCATCGTTCTGATCATCAAAATATTGGATATAGATGTGACCTCCTCTCCTCCCTGAAGGACGGAGCTTCCGGTTCCATTCATGAGTCATGTCCGAGTCGTCCTCACTACCGAACCAGTCTATTTGCAGGTTATCGGCTGACTCGGGAGACTTGAATCCGTAGGCTCGTGGTTTCTTGTGGATT
>JAFDTP010000200.1 GCA_019594195.1 Thermoplasmata archaeon | reverse complement strand
TTCTCATCTTTTACCTCTTTTTTCTTCTTTTCAGTTTCACCGTTCACAAATCTGTTGACGCTGTCTGACGCTTCCTCTTTGATCTCAACGATAGCGTTTTTCCCCTTCTCTTTAGCTCCGTTGATACCCTTCTTGACTTTTTTTCCAGCGGTCTTGAGTTCCTCATCAGTACCTTTGAACTCTTTTTCCACCTTTTTTTCTTCCATCGAGGCTTCTTCGGCGGTTTTCTCTTTGATGTCTTTTTCATCCTCTTCCTCCCGAGGCCGCCATTTGTTATATCCCTCTATAGACTGGTCCATATCTTCTGTAGAATCCTCTTTTTGATAACTTACCTTCAAAATGCCTTCCAAATCTCTAGCAAAATCGCAGATATCCTCCCAATCCCCTTCAACCTTGATCACAGAGTGGGTGGTTTCCGGCTTATGTTTATTCATTGCTGATTCTATGTAAAAATTGTCTTATAAATAAATTTTGGTTTGTTATTAGCCTTCTTCTGAAAGCAGATCTATCGCGGGAGTCCTTGTATAGGTTGGAGTTCTTCTTTTACTCTTTTCTTCCTCCTCGTATTTCTTTACATGTTCCCAGGGCCAGATTCTAGAAACGTGATCCAATCTTAGATAAACCTCTTCTAAGTTGACACATACCCAATCTACGAATCCATAACCTTCCTCTCTAGAGGCGGTTTTTTCTTCGCTGAGTGTTTCCCATTCTATGTTATAGCTCGAACCTTCACAGACTTCAGTAAGAACGATGGTGTCTTTATCGAACTCTTTAAGTTTGCCCAAGAAAGCCTCTCCGTCGCCCATCACAACGATGAGCTTTTTACCTTTAAGATATTTCAATTTCTTTTCCATCAATGAAGATAACATCTGATCACCATTTGTATATGTGTTGAATATACTAATAATGTTTTTCATAATTTACAGATGATTCAAAAATTTTAGTTAAAAAAGATAAAAAAGGTTTTTTCAGCATCAATCTTCGAAGTATTCAGATACTTCTTCTAATAGGTCCATGATGGGAAGGTCCTGTGGACACTTTTCGATGCACTGCCCGCACCTTATACAGTTACTCGCCTTGGACTCGTCTTTCATGTTTTCGTCCCATATCTCCTTGTGTTTTTCGTACTCGTCGTATATCTCTGCTTGATTGTACATCCTGAAGTTCCTAGGGATCGAAACGTCATTGGGGCAGGGCACGCAATAATTACATCCAGTACACTCGACAGGTGAGATCTCTCTGTATTTATCTGCTGCTCTGTCCACTATCTCC
The DNA here is from genome assembly GCA_019594195.1 of Thermoplasmata archaeon. The sequence continues at coordinate 559 of JAFDTP010000200.1, read as the reverse complement.
AATTCCTTGTCAGACAGAGAATCGGTCTTTGACTCAGAAGCGTACTTCACGTTCTCTTTCACCTGTTCTAGAGTACTCATACCGCTCAGTACAAGAGAGACTTCGGGCTGGTTCCACAGCCACTTGAGAGCCCATTCAACAGGCTCTCTGTCCTCCTCGGCTTCAGCCCATATATCTTTGATGGATTCAGGCGGTTCATTGGCTAATTTTCCTCCTCTTAGCGGCTCCATTATCACTACCCCCATGCCTTTATCCGCGGCATATCTCAGACCTTCCGTTCCTGCCTGGAATCCTTGATCTAGATAGTTATACTGGATCTGGCAGAAGTCCCAATCATATGTGTCGACTATCTCCTTGAATATATCCAGGTCGTCGTGGAAGGAAAAACCGAGGTGATCTATCTTACCTTCATCTCTTTTTTCCTCCATCCATTCGAATATGTCTATATCTAAAGACTGATAATTCTTCCAGTGTTTTCTGCTCAGTGCGTGAAGAAGATAAAAATCGATCTTATCCACGCCGAGTCTTTCCAACTGCTCTTTCAATATCTCGTTTGGAT
>JAFDTP010000093.1 GCA_019594195.1 Thermoplasmata archaeon | reverse complement strand
GCATCCTTTTTCTTTTTCTTGATCTTTTTCTCCTGGGTAGGGTTGGTCCCGTGGAACTTTATGTCCGTTCTCTGAAGACGGAGATATTTTTTGTCCGGTAATTCCTGGATATTTATTATATCCCTTGAAACGAGGCCCTTTACCGCTCTCTCGATCCTTGATGTTGAGACCTTGAGTTCCTGGGCGGTCTCTTCCATGGTCAATGGACGACCTTCCATAAGCAGTTTGATTATCTTCGCTTCGAGAGTATCCGCATCCATTTCTATAGGCATCCTTATCACCCAAAATAATTACTCTTTTCTTTATCCTTCTCTTCATCGGGTTCTACCTGTTCTATTATATCAATATTTACCACAGTGTGGTATGGTATTATACGAACCGTACCTTCCTCCTCGTGGGTCTCATCCAACTCTATTTTAAGGGCGTGATGATTTCCTATCTGCACGTAACCTTTGAAGTACCCACTAGATGTCATCACCTCTTCCTTGGACGTGAAGGATCTCACCTTGTAGTGAGAACTTTTAGTGAGCTGATCGCTAAAATTTTCAGGCATTTTCAATCACCTTCATGGTTTCTTTCGACACTTTCTATCTCTTCTCCACAGTTAGGACAGGTGTGGTCCATTATTATCTTTTTGCCGGAAGATAGAGTATTTATCCTTTCAACGGTCTCACGGTAACGTTTTAGATTGGACTCGATATTCAATTCGGTTATATGCCATGCTTTTGATAGATCGCCCTGTCGAAGTCTATAACCTTTTTTGGTGACCTCTCCATCATCTTCGATTGTGAGTTCCTTTTCCTCCAACAATTCCAGGGCCTTCATCTTGTTGAGATGCCTGTATACCGTCGGTTTTGTCGTGTCCAGCATCACCGCGAGTTCATCTATAGTTCTGAATTTTTCCGGTTTCTCTAAAAAACATTCGGTCCATAACCTGAATGGGACGCTGTCATATACTTCTTCTTCGCTCTTTCTACCCGATAGATATCCGATATCGAGCAGAAAATCTTCTAGGACCTCTTCTAAATTATTAGATATCTTTGGTTTATGTTCCGATATCTGTATTTTGAAATCCATCGAACTCACATTGAATCTGAGCATATAATCATTTTGGATTTTCCCGAGAGTAAGGGGTGTAAAAGTTTATATATGGTTGATGTAAAATGATTTACCGATGTCAGGAGAAGTAGAGGTCCTCGTTAAATTTTTCGCCAGCGCTCGGGACGCTGTTGGAAAAAAAAATCTAGAGATGAAGATCGAGAGGGGAAGCAGAGTCAGAGATATCATGGAAAGTCTGTTCAACGACCATCCCGAGTTGAAAGACATGGAAGATCAACTACTAATCTCGGTCAACAAGGATAGAACTGGAAAGGAAGAAGAGCTGAAAGACGGTGATGAGATCGCAGTGATGCCTCCAGTGACAGGCGGTTGAGTCCTCACTGATCGACGATCTCGACTTCTGAACCATCCATCTTGACTTTCAACAGGGACTTTATCTCGACCCCTAATTCCTCTTCCAAACTCTCTTTCACACCCACTTTTTCAAAAACAACCATCACGTCACATATGTCAACGTCAAGGTCCTGAAGAGTTTTTATTATAGCCTTCAAGGTCCCCCCTGTACTCAGAACATCGTCTATCAAAAACACTTTATCGCCTTTTTCTACGAAGTTCAAGAACATCTCATTTTCTGAGTATCCTGTCGATTGTGCGATAGAGACCTCGTCTTCCAAACCATATTCTCTTTTCCTGATGAACTTATACGGGAGTCCGGTCTCCATGGAAAGAGCAGCGGCGAGAGGAAAACCCATGGACTGGGCGGTGAGGATATAATCGCAGTCCAAACAAGCTCTGTCTTTAACGGCGCTCACCACTTCGTGCAGTAATTCCTGTTCTACAACCGGCAGACCGTCCGAAAGGGGATGTATGAAATAGTGGTAATCACCCATATCAACTACGGGACATTCTTTGACCGATCTTTTCAATCTTTCCAGCATCATTTCACCTTCGAAACCAGTTCTTTCGCTCTTTTGTTTGCTCTATTCATTATCTCTTCTTCGCCCTCTACGATGCGACCCTCCATAACTATTTTCCCATCGATCATCACGTCCGTTACGGAGGAACCGTTCATGGCATAGATCAAATTGGAAACCGCATCGTGATCCGGGACTGCTCTAACATCCTTCTCCGTCAATATAATATCGGCAGGAGCTCCTTCCTCGATACCTCTGAAAGGGATATTCAAGGCTCGAGCACCCTGTTCAGTCATCATCTCATACGCTTCTTCTGCTGAGAGGAGAGTGGAATCACCAGACATCTTCTGCTGTAGAGCCGCTATCTTGGATTCCTCCAACATATCGAGATCGTTATTAGAAACACACCCATCGGTCGCAAGAGTCACTTTAACATCCTTTTCCTTCATAGCTCCATAATCCATAGGTTTGCCAACGCCCAATTTCATATTGGAAGAAGGATTATGACTGACGGTCACATCATTTTTTCCCAAGAGTTCGTAATCCTTATCTTCCAACCAAACACAGTGCGCAGCGATGGTCCTCTCATTCAGCAGTCCGACACTATCGAGATATTCAGTGAAAGCCATATCATGTTCATCCTTGAAATCCTCTCTCTCTTTTTTGGTCTCCCCTAGGTGAGTGTGGACTAAGATGTCCTTTTTCGAGGAGTATTCTGCTGCCCATTCTAAGCCCTCTCTTGAGACCGTGTAAACCGAGTGGGGGCCTAAAGCGGGCTCTACAAGTTCAGATCTTTCTGCATGTTCAACAAAACTTTTCGTCGCCTCTATCTCTTCATCTAACTTATCGGGATCATTTTCATCTATGAGACCGTAACTCATAACGGATTTCATACCCATATCTTCTACAGCGTCTAACGCGCTCTCCATGAAGAAATACATGTCGTTGAAGGCGACCGTACCTGTTTTTATCATCTCAAGACACGCTAATTTTGTTCCCCAGTAAACATCTTCTTCGGTAAGATTCTCCTCTAGAGGCCATACGATGTTGGGCCAGGCGTCCCAAAAATCTCTATCGTCGGCAACACCTCTGAACAAACTCATCGCAGCATGTGTATGTGTATTGTAAAAACCGGGCGAGAGGTACTTGTCGGAAGCGTCTATCGTTTTATCGCCGCCATCCAAAGAACCGATCTTCTTTATCTTTCCGTCCTCGATGAGCACATCTTTCTTACCTTTTTTGCCTATTATTTCAGCATCTTTTATGACGATAGAAATAGTGATCACCTCTTTTCTAAAAATTTCATTAGAAGTTTTTTTACCATCTGCCAGCTGTCCTCAGCTGTCTCGACGATCTCTTCATAATCCACATCCTCATCCATTATACCGTTACCGTAATTATCAACTGTGACGACAGCGGAATATTCTAAATTGGCTTCCTTAGCTAGCGTCGCTTCCGAACACATTGTCATCCCGACCAGGTCGCCGAACTGTTGAAGTACCTCTATCTCTGTTTTGGTCTCCAGTCTAGGCCCCTGGGTCTGAACATAAACATCTTCGGTGTATACATCTGACAAATCCGACTCCTTCGATGCCTCGATCAGTTCTTCCCTCAAAGTTTGGGAAAGCTCAGGGATGACGTGCTTGATCTTTTCGTTGTAAAAGGTTATTGGGTCCCAAAAATTGACATAGTCTTCTGGTATCGAGATAGAGGGAACTGTCATATCTTCATCTAGAGCTCCGGCAGAACAGATCCCTATGATCTCATCGACTTCTTTTTGCATGGCATAGATATTAGCTTTATGGTTTATCCTGTGAGGGGGTATCGTATGATCTTTACCGTGCCTCAACAAAAGTATTACGTCTTCTCCCTCCAACTTGCCTTTCAAGAGCGGTGAAGAAGGCGTACCCCAAGGAGTGTTTTTTTCTTTCTTCTCCTCGATATCGAAGCCTTTCCAATCTCGTAAAGCTGTTCCACCTATCATTCCTACGTGTTCCATCTGATCACGGTGTGTGAGTTATCTACACGACTTTAATATTTTTGCCTGATAACATCCGAAAGCTATTTTTATTAACTACTCCTATGGTTATAACGTGGTGATAAGAAATGTTAGCGGAATTTTCTATAATTCCCTTAGACAAAGGGGTCAGTCTAAGTGAATACGTCTCTGAGATTATAGATAAAGTGGATGAAAGTGGTATAGATTACAAGTTGACCCCTATGGGGACCGTCGTGGAGGGCGACTGGGACGAGGTCATGGCTCTGATAAGTGATTGCCACCAAAAAATGAGAGATTACTCAGATAGGATTGAGACCAAGATAATAATAGACGATAGGAAAGGCGCAAAAAGTAGATTATCAGGGAAGATAGAATCAGTCGAAAACAATCTAGGTAAAGAAGTGAACAAGTGAGTCGTCAAAAGTCTGACAAAGAAGATTGGTCCGATGAAACTCCTTCCTTTACTTCCTTTATTTCCTTTTTTTCCTCCGACTTCGCTCCTTCAGTGAGTTCCTTATCACTCAGTCTTTCAGCCAAAGTATTTCCTATACCGGATAGCTCCCTCAGGTCTTCCGGTCTCGCACGGCTTATTTCATCTTTGGTCCTGTAACCCGCCTCGTAAAGGCTTCTAGCCCTCACCCTTCCAACGTCTTCGATCTCTACAAGGTGGGCAAGATCTTCCTTTATACCGTGTTTCATCCTCTCGGTGAGTTCACTCAGCTTATTCTCTTTCTGTTTGTTGAACATACCTGCGATCTCGGCCGCTGCGTGGAGTAGCCATTCCGCGGTCTCTACTTTGTTGTAGATATCGCCTGGTCCTATACCGAACTTATCTGCGATCTCATCCTCCGGTACCTCTTCGATCCAGTCCTGAAGGAGCAGAGCGGTCTTCAAGGCCCTCAGGTATTCTTCTAGCTCACCTCTATGATGGGGAAAGTCTTCGAACAGATCTGCTCTCAGAGAGTTGGCCTTATTTTTGTATCTCTGAAGTTCCGATTTAGATGCGAATAGATTGTACATGTTCGGGGTCAGGCAGATTGTATGGAGGTAAGATACGTCTAGTCCCATCTTCCCGCTCTTCACCGCATCTCTTATCTTTACTGCAGAGCGGGGGTCTATGTATAGATCAGATACTCTTTGACCGAATCTGGTAGCTTTCAAACAATCTTCTTCAGTTATCAAACTCTCTTCATCTAAAAAATCTAAAGTCTTCCTGACCCTCTCTTTTATAGACCATATCTCACTCTGCTGAGAGTAGAAGGTCTCTTCCATGAACTCATAGATCTCCTCCTCAAAAGTACAGTGGCCTGTAGCAATCAATGAAAGAAGATGGGTCCTCAGTGCAGGCTCGGTGGCCATCCTCGAAACTATGGCTTCGCTCTCACCGAGGAGATATTCATCATAGAGTTCTTCCACCTGTCTCCTTTTCTTCGCGACCAATATCGCTTCTCCAAGATCATCGTATCCGGGTCTTCCGGCCCTTCCAAGCATCTGCTGTATCTCCATCACGGGTATAGGTGCATTGTAACCCAACATAGCATCGTATCTTTTACAGTCCCTGACTATCACCTTTCTAGCGGGCATGTTTATACCTGCAGCGAGTGTTGGAGTCGCGGTTATAAGTTTTATAAGCCTGTTCCTGAAAGCCTCCTCCACCTTCTTCCTCTGAAAGTTATCCAAACCAGCATTGTGGAACGCGGTTCCGCTTCGAACCACTTTAGCCAGATTTTTTCCAACTGATGTGTTGCTCTTTCCCTCTATCTCATCAGCGACTTCCTCCAATCTTTCCTTCTCCTCATCGGTTAGATGTTTTTCCACCGTACTGGTCATATCCCTGCTGACTGAACGAGTAGAACTCCTACTTCTTACGAAAACAAGACATTGGTCGCCATCTTCTATCGTAGGTTCCGATAAGGTGTTTACAGCGCCGTTCTTGGGCTCGATATCCTCCTCGGAGGCATCGGCATACTTTACCCTGTTCTTGTGAAAAACGCCTTTCCTCAGTTCCACGGGCCTCCATTCGCTCTTGTGATGCTCCGCATCCAACCAATCAGCTATCATGTCTGAGTTCCTTATGGTCGCGGACAAAGCTATTATCTGAGAAGAAGGATTAGCCTGCTTTAACTTTGAGAGAGTGACTTCTAATGTTGCGCCTCTTTCCCTATCATTGACCAGATGTACTTCGTCCGCTACAACGCAGTTCAGCTGAGATAACCAATCCACGTTATGCCTCAGTAGAGAATCGGCTTTCTCCGACGTCGCTATTATCACGTCGTTCTCCTTCAAAGTTGGATCAGGATTGTCGTAATTCCCCATGGATAGACCCACTTTTATACCGAGCTGCTCAAATCT
>JAFDTP010000135.1 GCA_019594195.1 Thermoplasmata archaeon | reverse complement strand
TGCTTTATGGATCATAACTTTCGATCCTTCATCTTCGATATCTTCTTCAAGGAGCTGGACATATCCTTGGATCACCTGAATTTTATTACCTACATCATGCCTGAGTAAAGAATGGAGGAAGTCCTCTCTATTTCTAACCTGAATTCGCCCTAGGGCTTGAGAAACATGGCTTATCAATAATTCAGCTGTCGTTAGATCTTCTTCATCGAAATGACCAACTTCTGTGGAAACTGCCTGAAAAACCCCATGCTCTCCGATAGGCAAACTTATCGCTGACCGGTAATCACTTTTCACCGGTTTTGCATCTTTGTCTTCATGTAAATCATCGACCAGGTATGATTTCTGGTTCAGATAACTCTCACTCGCTAAACCCCGTTCATCTATACGCCTATCAGTATGCCCATCTTCGGGAGTTCCTGTAGATATCGCTCTGCTCACAAACATATCCCCTTCAACAGCGTCAAAACCACATATATCGAAGTCGAGTATGTCTTCAACAGCCTCCATAGCTAGAGAATAGATCTCTTCTTCCGAATCACAAGTTTGGAGTTCAGCGCTTATCTCGTGCAATCGTTCTATCTTGTTTTTATTTTTTTCAAGAGCAGATTCTGCTTTTTTGCGCTCTACAAGCGTTCCGATCAGTCTAGCGGAAGCATGTAGACGGTTCTTTGCCATCTCAATGATAAAATCCGGGCGGGGATTGTATCTATTTGCTTCCTCAACGAGCTCATCATAATCTACATTATATTTTTCGGCCAATTCTTGCAGTTCCTCGGGGTCCTTCGGCGGAGTTCCGTAGCCAAAATCTATCGCTCCGATAACTTCTCCTCCAGCGAATATCGGAACACCGTAGAGCCGGATCACGCCATTGCATTCGATGTCCACTGGTTCCTGTTTTTCGATCGCCTCTTTCGAGCAGTCTGTCCAGCAAGACTCGTGGCAAAGCCATTTACCGGATTTTAACGCAGCTGCGTTGTCCTCAGTATCGCACAATTTTCGAGATTGTCGATCCATGAGTTTACACCATCCTGAGGAAAATATTCAAAATGCATAATCCCCGTTCTTTTCGTATATCGCTGAGGAAGTTTCAAGCATATCTAGGTATTCACTAACGATATCTTTGAGTAGGTCTTTGTCGAGAGATTGTAAGATCATTCCATCCTCGTTCAGATCGGTCAGATCTCCGTAGCCTTGATTTTGGTCCGACGCTGAATCCTTTTTAGAAGTAGATTCGACCTGTTCTTTTGATAGCATCCATTCTATCCGTTTCAATTCTTGTTGGCTTTCTCTCCTTTCGATGAAGTTTTCTAAGTTTACTGTTATAGAATCAAGTAGCTCTTTTTCCTCCTCCAAAAAGACATCTTCACTCTCTCCTTTTCTATCAACGTAGACTTCTATCTCTCCGGAACCGTATTCAGTTGAGAAGTTTTGACTTAGATTTTGGGAGCTCTCTTCAAAACTTTCTGATCCGTAAGATTGGCCATCAAAGGTGATCCGTGCAGAGGTATCCACGGGGTAAGAGAAGCCGGGAGGTATGTTCTCCACGATCTCCTGAAGAATACTTTCTACTGTCATATCTTTACTTTGAGTTAGATTTGAGATGGTATAGAGACAGTCTAGCTCTTTGATCCTTTCCTGAAGTTCAATCTTCCTTCTTTTCCTTTCAGTTACATCCCGAGTTACTGCCAACACCGCGTTTTCCCCTTCATATTCTATCGGGACCGCAACGACTTCTACCCAAATTTTGGAGCCATCTTTCTTTCTTTTCTTTACAGTGAACTCAGTCCTGTTCCCTTCTTTTAATTCTTCTTTGACTTCATCCCAACTCAATTTCTCTGGATCATCGAAAGCTATGTCATCGTAGACGTTCATCTCGAGGAGTTCCTCCGACGAGTATCCCAGCATATCACTCATCGCCCTGTTCACATCTAAGATATCACCGTCATCTACTCCTCCTAACTTTTTGATGATCACTGGATCTCCAAAGTTCTCAAATATCTTTCTAAACTTTTTCTCTGATCTCTTGAGTTTTTCTTCCGTCTCTTTACTTTCTGTGATATCCTGAAGGGTTTCGATAGCTCCAACCCTATTTCCTTCATCATCTTTTATCGGTGCGGCCGTAAAATAAACCCATCTCCCTCCACCCTTGAATTTTGAGAAAAAATCTTCAGCCTCATAGGCATCCGAAAGAATGGATGAATCCGTAAATTTGTCACCGTAATGTTTTTTGATCTCTTTCTCAGGTGCATTTTCTAAAACCAGATCTGCCATCACTGGTCTTTCTTCATCATAAAAAGCCTTCCAACCTTCTTTTGTATCGACGACTTCATTTTTTGGGATGCCTGTCAGATTTTCGCAGGCTCTATTCCAGTGGGTGACTTTATGATCCTTATCGATCACGAATGTGGGGATTGTACTGTTTTCTACGATTTGAGATAACCAAACTCTGTTCATTTCTAATTCATTTTGATACTTGATCCCCTCGATGACTTGCCACATATGAGAGATAAGTATTTCAGCCATCTCAAGATCAAATTCATCAAAGTAATTTTTCTCGTAAGATAGAGCCTGGTATACTCCTTTGTCTTTTATCGGGATGCTGAGAACAGATTTAAATTTTGGATCAGCAGGTTTAGCCTCTTCCCATTCTGATAGATCATCTATCAGATATGATCTCTGATTTTGGTAGGTCAAACCTCTTATACCTTCGTCATTCGACCGCTTCTCACCCACCTCTACATATTTTGCATCCGTTGCCTTTACAATTAAGCCCCCATCATCACCCATGCAGATACTACTTCCTTGAAACTCTAAAATTTCTTTAAATGATTTTAGCACATGTTGGTAGATCTCTTCTTCTGAATCACAGTCACCTAACACTATAGAGGCTTCGTACAACTTTCTGATCTTCTGTTCTCTCTCTTCTTTCTCTTTTTTTGTTTCAAACTGTATAGTCTCTCTGATAATAGCATCAGCCAAAAATTCAAATTGATCCTTTGGACTACCTTCTTTTTTAATGTAACGATCGGCCCCTAAATTGAGAGCTTTCATAGCTACTTCTTCTCTCCCTTTCCCGGTGAACATTATGAAAGGGATTTCACTCTCTCTTTCTTCTCTTATCTCTTCTAAGAACTCCAACCCATCGGTGACAGGCATCTGGTAATCGGAAACGATGAAGTCGTAACTCTCATTATCCAAAAGCTCTAACGCCTTTTCTGCAGAGGAAACAGTCGAAACTTCTAAGTCATCATCAATCTTTTCCAAAAATATCTTAGCTTGTTCAAGCAATGAACTTTCATCGTCTACCAGTAGTATTTTTATCGACATAGTTATCTGATATAACTCTTTTATATCATGCTTTGACAGGTATTTAAACCCTACACTCGAAATCCATCATCCATATTCAACTTAACTTCGAAACTCGCTCATCAGGCATTCTACATTTTTCTAGCTCTTATTATTTTTCTGATGATTTTTGAATGTGAGTAATTTTATTTCCCGATATCGGACTCCGATTTTGGGAAAAATGAGATATAAGACTTGTATACATATACAATTATAGCCTGACAATAATCACCCTCCCCCCCCTTTTTCTGTAGGGATTTGAGGGTATCACGCCCTTACAAAGTCACGATAACACCCCCCCCCATTTCTCTTTGCTTTATATTCACTTTAGAAAGAGTTACTTGTTCACTCATCAACAAATAGCTTAGATCCGATTGTTGGGAATATACTATCACCTCTTACATGGGATCTTCTGATATTCATCTTTCTTGTAAGCTAATATTTTACTCCGTCCTCTGAAGATGGACGTCGAACCTT
>JAFDTP010000132.1 GCA_019594195.1 Thermoplasmata archaeon | reverse complement strand
GGACTTCAAATATTGTTTGAGGTCTTGATCCTTCTGATCCGAGCATGTTAATAAATTTTGGTTTTTGAGGAAATAAAGTTTTTGATAGAAATATTTTGACTTCTAAAAATATAGAGTTCACATTTTTGAACCAACAGATTAAGAAAAAGGACATCCGATTATAGTCATCATGAGTTTTTTTCACCTTTCCTTGAACACTGCTTTATAAAGGTCAACGTCTTATCAGATTTCAAGGGACGTGAAAATCATGCTTGAAGATATCATCAGATCAGAAAAGTTGCACAAGTACTACGAAGGTGAAGTGAGAGTCCACGCTTTACGAGGCGTAGACATATCAATAAAAAAAGGAGAGATGGTCGCTATAATGGGACCTTCCGGATGTGGAAAGACCACATTGTTGAATTCTTTATCCGGCCTAGATGATATCTCAAGTGGCAAAGTTTGGATAGGTGATCAAGACCTTAACGAACTTTCAGATAATCAAAAGACTGAGATGAGAGCTTTGAGTATGGGCTTCATATTTCAATTCTATAATCTACTTCCTGTTTTATCTGCAGTGGAAAATGTAGAATTACCATTGCTACTTGCTGGAAAGACCAAAGATGCTAGAAAAAAAGCTGAAAAAGCATTGGACCTCGTGGGTTTGAGCCATAGATATGATCACAGACCTTCAGCTTTATCCGGAGGAGAAAGGCAGCGTGTAACGATAGCTAGAGCTATAGTCAACGAGCCGGACATAATATGGGCTGACGAACCAACAGGTGATCTAGATACGAAAACTTCCGACAAGATAATGGACATACTCTGCAAATTGAACAAGAAAAATGGCCATACCATGATTCTGGTGACGCATGAAGATAGAGTCGCAGAGAGGGCTGATAGAATACTTCACATGGAAAGTGGTCTGATCGAAAGAGATCAAAACAACGGGGCGTGAGGAAGATGATCTTACCTTTACTTTTGATAATAGCTATAGTTGTATCTGTTCTGATAGTCGATGCTTCACGACATAAAGTCCTGTTCAAGATGGGATACAGGAATATCTTCAGAAGGAAGACCAATACGGTGATAGTCATCCTAGGTCTGATGATAGCTACCGCGATAATCTCTTCTTCATTCGGTGTCGGAGATACCATGGAGAATATGGTGGAAGGTGAGATATACAAGGAATGGGATGAGACCGACGTAACGATATTCAATACTACTGAGCAGGGCGATTTTGTACCTGTACCTTATGAAACTTACCTTAGTTTGAGGTCCGAGATCGAAGAGGTTGACGATGTCGGAGGGGTTATCGGAGAAGTTCATGGATTTACTTCCATTTTCAATCCTAATTCTCGACTCTCTAGGGCGAATACAAGACTTATAGGCATGGATTTCGACGAAAGTGACGCCTTCGGTCCTTTTTATAAGAACAGCGAAAGTATCGAAGTCAGTCTGGAAGAAGACGAGATAATGATAGACGAAAAGCTGGCAGATAACTTAGAAGCGCGGGAAGACGAAGAACTGATACTATTCAGCAGTGGTTATCCTGAGGGAAAAATCTATAGAATAACTCACATCGTTGATAGTGAGGGCAGAGCCGCGTTCAGAGGTACTGGAAAAGTCTTCATGTCGTTGAGCGACGGACAAGAGGCCTTATCAATACCAGATCAGATAAATTACATAAGAGTGACTTCCATAGGCGGAGTCAAAGAAGGTACACGATACAGTGATCAGATCTTTGAAGATGTCGAGGAGATATTGAAGAGTGACCAGAACTATTCTGAATTAGAAGCCCAAGGAAATAAGAATGAAAGTATTGAGAATTTCAAGGAAGAGATGTCGGTATTCACCGACATCTTCTTCATATTCGGAACTTTTGTTATAGTCGCGGCTATAATCTTGACCATAAATATTTTCGTGATGCTCGGAGAGGAACGAAAATCAGAGATGGGTATGAGCAGAGCTATAGGTATGAAAAGATCGCATCTAAAAAGAGTATTTTCCTATGAAGGATTAATTTACGCAGCGGGAGCTTCATTGATCGGAACTTTTGCAGGAGTCGGTATAGCCTATGTCATATTTTTCTTCCTTGAAGATATCTGGGCTATATTTGGAGGAGATCTTTCTTTATTATCATATTTCCAGGTCACTCAGGAAAGCCTGATAATTGCCTTCGGAGTGGGATTTTTACTGACCATGGGAACCATCTTGTTCGCTGTGAACAGGATATCTAAATTGAATATAATAAGAGCTATAAGAGAGATACCAGAACCGCCGATCTCAAAGAAAAGTAGAAAGATCTTGTACTTGGCTTTAGGAGGTCTCGGTTTAGGCGCCTTACTCACTTTTGCCGGAACAGGGTCTCAACAGTTGTGGCTTCCGGTCACCGGTATCTCACTTCTGATAATAGGGATAGGGACCATAACAAGGAGGTGGATCGGAGATCGCGCCGCTTACACTATTGTTGGTATATTCCTGATAATATGGTGGTTTTTACCTTTAGATGTACTTCCTATCTTTGAGGACTATACCGTAGGTATAGAGATGTTTATACTGTCTGGATTGTTCCTGGTAACAGCGGGAGTCATGATAATCATGCTGAATGGCTCCATCATCACCGGGCTTTTTGAAAAAATGGTTGGATCTGGTAAAGGTTCAAAAGCTGTTGTCATGTCCGGGATCTCTCATCCCTTGAAGGAAAGATTCAGAACGGGCATGACCATGTTCATCTTCGCCCTGATAATCTTCGCGATAATAGTCATGAGCATGATCGTTGGCATCTTCAACACCAATATAGATAATATAATAGAAGAACAGTCCGGAGGATATGAGATATTCGGTCTTACCGATCAAAACAGGCCTATCGACGATATAGAACAGGAGATCATAGATAATGATAATCTAGATATTGATGACTTCGATCATGTTGATTCAGCTTATCGAGGGATGGTACCTTTTATCGATGAAGATGGGACTAGAGGAAGGAGATCGGTTATAGGAATTGATGAGGAGTTTGTCGATAATAATCTATTTGGATTCACAGCTTATCTAGAGGAGTACGGATCAAAAAGCGAAGTATGGGAAGCTGTTTTGGACGATCCCTCGCTCACCATAACCAATGCTCCTCCAGACGAATCCTTTGATATGGGAGGTATGCCGGGTGCTCGTTTAAGATTGAACGATACCGTCACTTTGATCGATTTTGAGGGAGATCTTGTCGAGAAAAGAGTCGTGGGCTTGATGAATCAGTCTTCGGTGAACGGACTTTTCATGTCAAAAGATACGGTCAGAAACGATTTCGATATATCTTCCAATACGCTCTTTTTCTTTGGTGTTAAAGAAGGTATAGATGTTGATGAACTAGCTCGCGACCTTGAAAGAGAATTCGTTAGATTCGGCTTCCAACCGTTAGTCATAGAAACTCTACTTAGAGAGGCATTAGCCGCCCAGTTCATGTTCTTCGATCTCTTCAGTGGATATATGGCATTGGGGCTAGTCGTAGGCATCGCAGGACTTGGAATTATCAGTTTGAGAGCGGTCCATGAGAGAAGACTAGAGATAGGCATGATGAGAGCTATCGGGTTCAAAAGAAGTATGATAAGATACGTTTTTTTGATAGAGAACTCTTTCATAACTTTAGCAGGGATAGTCCTCGGCTCACTATTGGGAATAGGTGTAGGGTGGATACTTTGGTTCGATTCATTCAAGCCGATGGGGTGGGAATTCTATGTACCTTGGTGGACCATAATCTCTATTGGTATTATCGCCTATCTAGCCATGTTCTTCACTGCGATACCGAGTGCTCAAAAAGCCAGTAAAGTATCACCGGCTGAAGCATTGAGGTTCGATTGAGAGGTCTTTCATTCAGATTCGTACTCGTATACTAGAGTGCAGCTATGATGATCTGAGTGACTGAATCCTACCTGCTTTGCAGCATTTATCACTTTCTCGGAACCGCTCTTCAGTCTCAATCTATCGTATCCTTCTTCGAGACAGTGTTTTAGGCCG
>JAFDTP010000023.1 GCA_019594195.1 Thermoplasmata archaeon | reverse complement strand
CTTGGAAGAACTCAATGATAGGATAGCACATCTCCATGTTTCGGAATTTCGAAGAAATTCCTCATATCGATGGGATTTGCATAGCAATTTCAGTAGAGAGCCTGGAAGCTCCCGGCTTTAGGAGGGTGTAGTTCACACTGACTTATCCAAAAGCTTTATAACCTAAAAATATCTACTCCTGCCCGGAAGATAAGACTTTGATAAATGCGGGTTTGGTGTAGTTTGGTATCACCTAGCCTTGCCAAGGCTATAACCGGGGTTCAAATCCCCGAACCCGCATCTCTTTTCATCTCATCTGTCTTTATCTTATCATAGATGAATGGCTCTCCTCGATAGATGATAAAAGATCCTATTATTGAAATGTCTTATCGGTCTAGGATGATACAAGTGATAGGCAATCTTTTTGTACGAGAGATATCATATTTTACATGATGGGTATAAATAAGCAGGATCCTCCTTTAGATGGATTCAAAACATTTATCCGGGATCATAGAGTCGTCGTTGTACTACTCATATCGACATTTCTTTTGGTCCTTCCTCTGACACAATTTTTTTTAACGGCTTCGGCACAGGAGGATAAGGTTTATTCGGTGACCATAGAGGGAAATATAGACGGTGGAACCGCGAACCATGTATCGAGGGCCATATCTAGAGCTGAAGATGAAGGTGTCCCTTTGATCATAAGGATAGACACACCCGGAGGTCTGCTCAATCCTACTGAAGAGATAGTTAACGAGATACAGCGCACTAACGTCACCGTCGTGACCTGGATAACACCTAGAGGCGCATGGGGTTATTCGGCAGGTGCTTTCATCACTCTAGCCGGTGATATCGCGCTCATGGATCATGAGACTAGCATAGGTTCAGCTGAGCCAAGACCTGCCGATAATAAAACCGTGCAGGCCATGGCTAGCTGGATCGAGAGGATAGCCGAGGGTCAAAATAGGAGCGCGGAAGAGGCTAGAAAGTTCGTAACTCAAAACATGAATATCAACGCTACTGAAGCTAGAACTCTGGATCTGATAGATGATATAGCTGAAAAGGATGAGGATGTTCTTGAAGAGTTAGGTATGCAGGACGCTGTCATCGAGGAGATAGATAAGGGCTTTATAGATCAAGTGATGAGTCTTTTGTCCAACCCAACCATAGTGTTTCTCCTGCTCTTGATTGGTGTGCTTGGTCTCGTTACAGAGGTCACGACTGGAGGCGTGGGCGTACCTGGCATCGGTGGTGGGATCGCTCTGATACTCGCCTTTTATGGGCTTAGGATACTTGAACTGAGCACGATCGGCGTGTTCTTGATAGTCCTGGGTATAATACTGATGATCGCGGAATATTTCGAGCCCGGATTCGGCGTTTTTGGGATAGGGGGTGCTATAGCACTGTTTTTGGGTATACTTTTCGTTGGTGATGAGCCATACATTGAAGTTTCCAGCGAAGTCTTGATGGGCCTTGTTGTCATCTTTTTAGGTCTGTCCCTTTTCGTGATCTGGAGGGTCAGAAAAGCCCTCGATAAAGAAGTTGAAACTGGTATGGAGACCATGAAGGGTCTGCAGGGTAAGACCACAAAGATGCTCGATCCAGATGGTGTCGTCAAAGTCAAAGGTGAGAGATGGATGGCGACTTCTGAGGATATGATAGATGAAGGAGAAAGAGTAGTGGTCAAAGATATAATCGAAAAGAACGGTCAGACCACTCTATTGGTGGAGAAGTCACCTTCTGAAGAGTGATAGTTCTATATCTCATCATCCATCTCATCTTTTTTCTGATGATCCTGCAGTGCTGCAGATAGACCGGCTACATCTCCCAGATTGGAGCCGAGTTTTGAAGGGGTTACGACGACCAGGTTCTGTTCCGTAGCGATCTCTACTAATGTTTGAAGCTCCCTTAGGCGCATAGCCCCTTCTCTTTCACCGTATATCTCAGCGGCATCGGCCATCTCCTTCGCTGCTTCTTTTTCACCCTGTGCTTTTTTGATCCTGGCCCTACGGTTCCTCTCGGCTTCCGCTTGGCTCGCGATAGCTCTCACCATGTCTTTCGGTAGATTGACATTCCTTATCGTCATGTTAGTTACTTTAACACCCCAAGCATCAGTTTCCTCATCTATTATCTGTCTGATATCCTCAGCAAGTTCTTCTCTTCTACTCAATAGTTCATCGAGTTCAACTTTTCCAAGAACGTCTCTGAGAGTAGTTTGGGCCAACCTGCTTGTCGCTCTGTAGTGGTCTTTGATCTCTAGGGTCGCCTTCTTCGGATCGAAAACTTTCATATAGGCCACCGCGTCAACGTTTGCGCTCACATTATCCTTAGTTATTATGTTCTGCTCCGAAACGTCCATATCTCGAACTCTGAGATCCTTCCATTCGAGATCATCTATCAGAGGTATGATCAAAACGACACCAGGCCCCTTTACGCCTATGAATCTGCCGAACCTGAAATGAGAAACTCTCTTATATTCTGGAACCTTGTTCACGGCTCTAGTCAACATCACCAAAAAGAACAATGCAACTATTATCAGGATCACGTATGTAAGCACGGGCATATTTTGCACCTTGTCTATATATATAAAAACGAACTTTAATACATCTTTCGATAGACGCCTTAGACTTCGTCTTACCGCAATCTTTTTACACGTCACCTTTTATCTTTCAAACATGACGAGCGAATTGGAGGAGTTCTTGCCGGAAGGTGAAGGATCAGAGGAACGAGGATCAGCTTTCGTAGATCCTGCTGCAAGGACAGTGGGTGATGTGATGTTGGGATCTAATTCGATCCTTTTACCAGGATCCATCATCAAAGGTGATAAGTCGCGAGTAGAGATAGGTGAGGATAGTATATTGATGAACGGTGTTTCTGTAGAGAGCACCGAAGCCCATACGACGGATCTCGCTGATAGGACCTTCGTATCCCCAGGAGCCGATCTTAAAGGATGCACCATCGGGAAGGGATCTATGGTAGGTATCGATGCGGTAGTTCTAGAGGGTGTTGAGGTAGGGGAGAACTCCATAGTAGGAACTAATGCGATAGTTCCAGAAGGGATGAATATACCGGACGGTAAACTAGTGATGGGTCAGCCCGCGGAGATAGTCAGGGATGTCTCGGAAGAGGAACTCGAACAGATCAACAAGATAAGATCTGATATGATGGAGAGGAGGAAAGAATTCAAGATGATAGAGAAGAGAGCAGAGAGATTCAAAGTTAACGAGACCCCTAAGAGACCCAGAGAGATACTGGAAGAGGAGCAGCCGGGATCAACGCGTGGCGATGAAGAGAAGAACGTTCCCGACTTGAGTGATATAAGAGAAAGATTGAAGGAGAGATCTGAAGACAATCATACATTTTAAGAAAAAATGGTGGGGCCGCCGAAATTTGAATTCGGGTGTCGGACTCCCAAAGCCCGAAGGATCGACCAGGCTACCCCACGGCCCCGATGTGGTGATTAGGTCAAAATGAGATTACAAATAAATAGTTTCTCCCTCTTTTAGCCGAAAGTGCAGAGGGAAAATATTTTTAGATAGAGTTCATAGCTGATTTAGGAGATAACTTGAAAAGGGAAGATATCAAAGCCGGTGTCCTGAGGATCGAAGGAACAAACTGTGAAGAGGAATCGCATCTCGCCTTCAAGAGGCTGGGGGCCCAGGCCGAAAAAGTCCATCTTAAACAACTGATCGGACAGGACGTTGAGCCTTCCGAGGAAAGAGATATACTCGATTTCGATATATTGATGATACCAGGTGGTTTTTCTGCCGGGGATTACGTCCGTGCAGGGGCCATCTTCGGCGCTAGGATGAAAAGTCGATTGGGCGAACAGTTGAAATCTTTCGTAGAGACTGAAAAACCCATCCTCGGCGTATGCAACGGCTTTCAGATACTGGTAGAGACAGGTCTATTACCAGCGGTCAATGAAGTCATGAGTGAGGTGCCTAAAGCGGCTCTAGAGACCAATGACAGCAATAGATTCGAATGCAGACCTTCTCTTTTAAGGGTGGAGGAAAATTCGAACTGCGTGTTCACTAGATGTTATGCCGAAGGAGAAACCATCCTGTATCCGTCGGCTCACAAAGAAGGTAAATTTGTATTGGACGATGAGATCGATATCGAAGAACTAGAGAAACGTGACCAGGTCGTATTCAGATACACAACTCCAGACGGAAGTACGCCCGGATATCCATGGAATCCTAACGGGTCTATCGATCATATCGCCGGGGTCTGTAATCCCAAGGGTAATGTCTTAGGTTTGATGCCCCATCCTGAAAGGGTATTCGGTCCTTATACGAACCCGGATTGGACAAGAGGCGGTATCCGGGCGGAAAAAGGCGATGGAAGATCTTTATTTGAATCCGCATTGAAGTATCTGGAAGAGAATTTCTGAATCCGATTTGAAAAGCTCTCTATGGGATCTTTACCAAGACTTCTACTTCGTCACCGTCTTCTAATCCTAATCTTTTCCTCAATTTCTCTTCAGCCGCGATCTCGGCCTGATCCTCGTATCTTGTTTTTTCAGGTAATATGACTAAGGATTCCGCTCCGTTGATCTTGGCTGGAAAACACTCTACCGATGCGAATTTTTTCCCTTTTTCGACGAATCCATCGATAGATATCCCTTCCTTATCCTTCAGAACATTAAACTTTTCCAATGCCTCACCATCCAATTCAACGTTCAAGGTCCCCTCGAAAGGTTCGAAACCAAATTTCTCTCTGAATCGACGTTTATAGCCTTCAAGAGCCATAAAATATCTAGCTTCACCTACTCCGGAGACTACTTTTCCTCTCAACTTCAATATATCTTCGTTCTCTTCGTTTTTTCCGCCCTGAGTGAACATATGATCCTCTCCTATCAATTCTAGATGCGACCTCGATCTCAGAAAACCGACTGCTATCTTTCTATCCAAAGCTCTCTTTTTCAGACCCTTATCATTGGTCACTATCATACCGTTAAGTTTTTCCGCAGCCTCGAGTACACCGTCATCTCCATCTTTCTCTACCCTCACTTTACGATATCTGTCGCTAAGTTCAAGGGCGGCTTTTTCTTCTAATGATCTCAGCTCCTCCACTACTGAAGAAGGAACATAGACCTTAGGGCTGCCGACCAGTCTACGTATCTCGTCGTCTAGATTTATAGAGAACTGGAAAGGCATCAAGAGTGCGTTAGTATCCAGGATAACTTTAGTCATCTTATTGAACTAGATAAAAAGTACCGGTCTAATATTTTTTCCCTTAATAGCTTTAGAAAAACCTTATGTCTGTTCAGTTTTTATCCAAAATGACTTGGATCTTCTCTTGTACATCCTCCGCCGATCTCGAGGCATCTATGACGTGCCAATCCTGTAAGACTGAGAGAGCTCTTCTTCTGACCTTTCTGAGGTCTCTTTCGTTCTCGAATATCTGTCTGTCTTCTCTCTTATCGATCCTTTCCATGGCATCCTCTGGATCAACGTCTAAGAAGAACATGTAAGTCGAAGTTGGAAGTATCCTAGAAAGGAGATCGTAAGTCCCTCTTACCAAAGGTTCTGGAAGGTAAGCTACGCTGCATAGATATCTTACAAAGATCACGTTTTCCGCTCCATCGTCGATCTTAAGCAGGGAGTTTATCACGTCCAGTGTAAAAAATAAGCTGGCTCGGATCCTGCTAAAGTCACCCTTTCCCTTCAGGGCTATACTGGCCTTTTTTCCAAAAGTGTTATCTGAACAGGGATGCGACCTTATTATGACATCTTCGTCATCTTTGAAGTATCTCTCTTCGAGCAAACGCGCCTGGGTGTCTTTACCCGCGGCGTCCAGACCGTCGATCACGATGAAGCGCATCACCGATTCATAAGTATAATAGGATATAATAACTTATCGAACTGATCATCGCCACTGATAGATTATCTAAACCTCTAACCGAAAAGATCTCTACTGCTGTAGCTATCCCTACTACAAGGGGTATGAAAAGTAGGTTTTCGGGTAGGGAATTGAATATATGAAGTACCAATGTTATAACCGAAGCGGAGACCAGAAACATGCTGGCGGATCCTTCGATACTTTTATCATCTCTGGCTATATTCAGCGAGTGGTCACCGAACCTCTTGCCCACGAGGGATGCGGCACCATCTCCATAGGACATGCATATTATACCGACCGCTATGACTTCTGGATGGTCGAAGAATATAAGGGCTAAAAGTGTCCAACTTATAGAGTAATATACGAGTCCAAGTCCGTGTCCGCTGTAAGATGTTTTACTGCCGGTATCGATGAATGAAATGGGGCTCATCATGTATGTTATCACTATGAAAGGTGCTGCCGCTAGAAGCCCCATCACCCATCTGTTATCGAAAAGAGGTACTACAAAAATTATGTTGCCCACAAGTATGTGTATCGATTTTCTATTGGTGAAATGGTCTTTTTTTGATACGAAGTCGAATATCAAAAGTAGCAAACCCACGTAAAGATATACCACGATAATGCCCAATATATTTCCCGTGAACATCATTTCATAGTATCGCTTGTCCTTATTAATGTTAATCGCCGCTAGGGATAAATATCACCCTTCGAGTAGATACCATCATGGAGCCTATCTGGAATGAAAGAGTACTGAAACACGATGATCTTCTGGTGATAGCGGACCTCCACATAGGATACGAGAGAGAACTGGAGGACAAGGGCATAAATATACCTCCACAGAGTCAAAAGATGATCGATAGGGTATCTAGGCTTCTGGAAAAGGAGAATGCAGATAAGTTGATAATAAACGGTGATTTCAAGCACAACATCCCTAGAGCGACTTGGCAGGAATACGAAGACATCCCTAAAGCGGTAGATGAGTGGCTGAAGATAATAGATGAGATCCATCTGATACCGGGAAATCATGACGGTGGAATACAAGAGTATCTTCCCTCTGAAGTTGTGATGCATGCTTCGAGCGGAGCGCTGATCGACGGTGTAGGTTTTTTTCACGGGCACGCCGTACCCGAAGATGAGATAATCGCCGCGGGGAATTTAGTGATAGGTCACTCTCATCCAGCGGTGACACTGAGGGATTCTTTAGGTAACAGGGAAAAGGATGAATGTTGGGTGAAATTGAATTATGCTCACGATATCAGCGATGGTTCCGCGGTAGTCATGCCTCATATGAACCATCTACTAGGTGGTGTGAGTGTTAACGAAGATGGTTATCTAGGTCCGTTTTTGAATAATACTGAGTTATTCGAGGAAGATATCTATCTCCTAGACGGTACCCATCTAGGTCGTAGAGAGTCGATCGTCGAACGTCATTCTCCGTGATAGCTTCTGTCTGATACGGCGTTCATTAGCAAAGCTAGGCAGAATCTAGAGTCTGAAAGACCCATGTTTTTCGCGGCCTGCCCTCCCTTTATAGACACCTTATAATCTAAGTTGTGGGTATCGGCCGTATTCAGTGCGTATCCTATAGACATACCGAGGTCTACCAACCTGAATGAACAGTTAGGACCTTGAAAGATATTTTCTGTCTGATCAGCTTTTGAAAACTCATCGCAGTCAACAAAACCGCACGCGCTGCAGTCTACGCCCAATGAAGGATGATCTTTCAAACCTAATATCATCAGTTCATCGGCAGAATTGACTCGATCGCCTTCTTCACTGTAAGCCTCTTCTTGAAATTCATCGGACAGTTGATATAGTTCCTCTGCCAACATCTCTTTTTCCGCTTCATCAAGAGTTATAGTTTCCAAGTAGTTTCCGGATGATTTAGGGGAAGTGTCGGCCGAGATGGTCATCAGGTCGAGTACTATTTCGGTTACTTTCTTCTTATTCAAATTGCCCACCGGATGAGGATTCACCTTCTACGTTATTAATCTTCTTGTTCAAATGTCAAAACTGCTATCGAAAGTCGAGAGAAAGGCGAGTCCTGCTCCCAGGATCCCTACCAATCCAGCGAGTATACCAACCACGCCGCCGAGTGCGATAAGTATGATAGAGAAAACTCCAGCCAGTATCGACCATTTTTTTTCATCGCCGCTCAGCCTGTAAAAACAGAGCAAGAGACCGAATCCGAATACGATCTTTATAAGGAGTTGGAATATCCTCAAAGCTTCTAAGTTACCGATCATCATCAAAATAAAGTGTATAGAACCGAGCCCGATAGCGATATATCCGGCTAAAACCATGAGTATCGAGTGAAGGGATAGATCTTCCAGTTCATCGACCGATTTTGGGCTCTCGTCCCAGATATCCTCTACTAGATCGGTATCCATCGATCCATCTATAAGTTCTAGATATTTAATTATAGTGGAAGTCGGAACTTTTTGAACGAGCGTGCCGACATCCACAACTAGTAAAAGAGCCTCTTTCGGTGTAAATAGTCGGCTCTTTTACTATATATTTCCCTTCGTAACACAAAACCGGGAAAAATTATAACTATACGAATTGACTTTATCAGCGCCGATGAGACTTATCGTATCGTCGACCCGTGATGAAGCTAGCCAGAATATACTTTCTCAGCTCTTAGATCGCGGTTGGAAAGAATACGAGGAATGGCGTGGTGAACCGATATACAAAAAAGATGATGACAGGATAGCGGTGATCGACGAACGACATATATATTTTGACGATATCGACAGTAGATTGGGCTCCCATCTTGATATCGATTTCGATCAGGTGGTCTATATATCCAAACATTCTTCTGAAGCGGGTGTCAATTCCCTGACAGTACATCCGGTGGGTAACTTCGGCGAAGCCAAATATGGGGGAAAAGACGGAAAATTAGTCCCAGCTTCACCCCGTGAGATGACTTCCGCCTTCAGGATCTTAAGAGAGACTGCAGAACATCACGGTATAGCCGATGATTACGATATATCTTTCGAGGCAACTCACCATGGACCTTATCTTGAAACTCCCACTTATTACATAGAGATAGGCAGTGATCTAGCCTCTTGGAAAGACGAAGACGCTGCGAAAGTCATCGCGGAAACTGTCGTTGAGGTCGAGGGTGGAGATGAAGGAGATAATCCAGTTGCGCTATGTATAGGAGGTGGTCATTACACCCCGAGATTTACCAGCTTAGCAAAAACGAGAAAAGTGGATCTGGGACATATCGTACCTGGGTGGGCGATGAAGTACCTAAACAAAAACAGCTTTGCAGAGGCGGTCGAAAAAACACCGGATATCGATCATATATATTTCGATAGAAGCAGCACTTCTGGTAAAGAAAGGGCTAGGGTAGAAGAATGGGCATCTGAGTTCGATCTGGAAGTCATCCGTTCTAAGGACTTAAAGAAGAGATGATCACTTCTTTTCCCATTTACCCAGTTCCATAACAACTGAGAGGGTCCTTCCTTCTTTGATCTCCTGTCTTACCCTGTTTTCTTTCTCCATGACATCCAAGGACCTGTTTGCTATCTGCACGGCTTCCTCTTTTGGGATAACCATCACTCCACTGTCGTCTCCTACAATCCAGTCTCCCGTCCTGACTTTTCTATCGCCGCATACTATATCGTCGTTCAAAGCCCCATATCCTTTAGGTTCTCCGGCGTTCGAAGCTCTATATCTCGCGAAGACTGGAAATCCGATCTCTTTTATATCACCGATATCTCTGACAGCTCCGTCGATAACTACTCCCTCGACTCCTTTCTGCTGGCACGACCATGAAGCGAGTTCACCCCAGACCGCAGTATCTCCTCCATCTGCATCTATGACTATCACTTGATCTTCATCCGCTTTATCTATCGCCTCTACCGGCTTGGCCCAGTCTCCGTCCACGGTTTTAACGGTGAGCGCTTTACCGACTATCTTCTTTCCGGTTGTGGTCAGGGGCTTGATACCTTTCATGCAGGGTTCTCTGTGCATCGCGTCAGATATATTCGGGGTCGATACGTCCTGGAATACTTTTCTTATCTCGGCTGGTCCTCTCTTTTTCTTCACTTCCGATTCTATAGAGATGCCCTCCCGCATGGCTTTCTTTATATTTTCAGCTGCCTTACTGATATCCTTCGCTTTTATGATAGCCCCGCCTACGATTATGATCTTCGCACCTCTCTCGACCATCTCTGGAGCACTTTCGGAGTTGAGCCCTCCGGCTGCAGCGACCGGGAGTGGTGTAGCTCCTGAAACTTTTTCAACGAGCTCCGCGGGATCGTCACCTCTCATCTGAGCATCTATGCCTATGTGGACACCGATATAATCGACCCCTAATTCAGTGACCTCCTCCGCTCTTTTGACTTGATCTTCGACTCTGATAAGATCCGCAAAAACCTCTGAATCGTAATTTCTAGCAGCCCTTATGCCTTCTTTCAGTGTTTCGTCGTCAGCTGCTCCTAGGATACCGATTATGTCTGCGCCCGCTTTGGCGGCCATCTCTACTTCCACACCGCCTACATCCATGGTCTTCATGTCCGCGACTAACGTCTTATCGGGAAATTCTTCTCTCAATCTTCGGATTGCATCCATCCCCTCAGACTTTATAAGAGGAGTCCCGACCTCGATCCAATCTACGCCCCCATCTACAGCTTCCTCTGCGATGCGGACCGCTCTTTTCAGGTTCATGAGATCGAGCGCGACCTGTAACTTGGGAAAATCTTGTTCCATAATTTCACTTCTTTCGCATTTAGTAGAGAACTGACAGGTAAAAAACTTTAGGTGACGTTCGGTCAGCAAGGGCAAAAATAGAAGTATTAGTTCATCATAAATGTAAACAGTGATATATATGGTGAGAGAAAAGCTCAAATATGAAAATGATGTTTGCTTTGAAATAAATATAGGGGAGGACGAGGTTCCCGAATATGATGTTTTAGTCGCTGGTTTTCCCGGTACGGGACTCATAGGTGGTATAGCTTCAGAACAGTTGATCAACACTTTAGACCTGAAGCAGGTCGCGTCCATAGATTGTAATGAATTTCCACCGACAGCTGTTATCTTTGAGGGGATCCCGAGAAGACCGGTCAGATTTTTCGCCGGTGAAAAATTCCTGCTGGTCAAATCCGATATGGTGATACCCCCTAATCTATCTTCTAGTTTGGCTAAGACCATCATCAATTTTGCTATAGATCAGGGCATAGAAGAGGTGATCATTTTCGACGGCATCCCGAAGAGAGACAGAGAAAGTGAAGATGAAGAAGAGGCACGAGATAAAGTATGGGGTGTGCTGAGTTCCCACGCGGCGAAAACTGAGGCCGAAAAATTGGACTTGGATATAATCTCACGTGGAGCCATATCTGGCATCTCCAGTTCTCTGCTTTTGAACGCACACGAGAACAATGTGAAGGCGGTCGGTATGTTGGCAGAAGGTAAGCCGAACATGCCTGATCCCAGAGCATCGGCTACACTATTGCAGAGGTTCGCGGATTACAGGGACATCGACATAGAGACCGACTCTCTCATACAAAGCGCGGAGAAATTGGAAGAACAGTATGCTCAGATGGTCGACCAGGCCAATAAGGCCCAGAAGGATATGGACAGGAAGAGCGCACATCCTCCTCTTTACGGATAATATGATAGAAGAGGTTTCAGCCGGGGTAGTCGTTTATCGAGACCTCGAAAAAACGAAGTATCTTTTGCTTCACTATCCCGCAGGTCACTGGGATTTTCCCAAAGGTCATGTAGAGGAAGGCGAGTCCATGGATGAAACGGCCTTGAGAGAGCTGAGAGAAGAAACGGGTATCTCGGAACAGGAAGTGGAACTCAGAGATGGATTTAGAGAAACGATCGACTATCTTTATAGGAAGCGGGGGCAGCTATCTCACAAAAAGGTCATATTCTTTCTAGGAAAGACTGAAAAGGAGGATATAACCATATCAGAAGAGCATCAGGGATATCTTTGGGCTCCTTACGAAAAGGCCAAACAAAAGGTAACGTTCAGGAACGCTAGAAAACTTTTGGAGAAATCCCAAGAATTCCTAGAAGAGGATAGTTGAATATACTACGTAAAGATTAAATATAGAACATCATTGGTTTCGACAGTTCCTCGGTGTAAAGATGAAAAAATTGGTCAGGAAAGGAAAAGTGAAGGAGGTTTTCCAAATATCTCCGACTGAAATGGAGTTCCATTTCAGCGACAACGTTTCTGTTTTTGACAAGATTGTCCCAGGAGAGATACCGGGGAAAGGAGAAACGCTCTGCAAGACTTCCGCTTACTGGTTCGAAAGGGCAGAGGAACTAGGTGTCAACACTCATTTCATCGAGATCAGCGAGAAGGATAAGATGAAGGTCAAGCGGGTAGATGTGACCGAGGACGATGATGAGATCGATAAAGACACTCGAGGATATCGGATCCCACTCGAATTCGTGACCAGATATCATGTTGAAGATTCACTCTATGAGAGGCTAGAGAAAGGAGAAGTCGATCACCGAGAACTTGGATTCGATGAGAAACCGGATCACGGCGATAGGTTACCCGAACCTCGATTCGAGATCACTACAAAACTGGAAGAAGATAAAAGATCGATCGGAGAAGAGGAAGCTCTATCTATATCTGGATTGACCGAAGATGAGTTCTACAGGTTGAAAGAGATCGTTTTCGAGATAGACGATATGATAAGAGAGAACGCTGAAGGTAACGATCTTATATTTGTAGAGGGCAGCAAAGAGTTCGCCATGGACGAAGAGAGGGAACTGATGGTGATCGATACTTTCGGGACCGCAGATGAAGACCTGTTTTGGGATGCAGAGGCTTACGAAGAGGGCAGAACTGTCCAAAACAATAAGGAATTTATTCGTCAGTATTATAGGGATCTAGGATATTACGAAAAATTGATAGAGGCTAGGAAGGAAGGAAAAAAAGAACCCCCTATACCTTCTCTGCCCGAAGAGATGATAAAAAAAGCTTCAAATACCTATGTCGATATGATGGCTAGATTAACGGACGGAAATTATGGTGATAGAATATGACAAAAGATCTGATATCTATACTGGATGTGAAGGATGAATTGAAAGAGATACTCCGCAGGGCCGGAGAGATGAAGAAAAAGTACAAAAATGGAGAAAAACCGACCCCTCTAGAGAATAAAAGCCTGGGTATGATATTCGAGAAACCCAGTACGAGGACAAGGATATCCTTTGAAGTCGGTACCACCCAGCTAGGCGGCTCAGCCCTATATTTGAGCCCCGATGATCTACAGTTGGGCAGGGGTGAGACCATCGCTGACACAGCGAAGGTACTCAGCCGCTACGTTGACGGTATAATGTACAGAGCTTTCGATCACGAGATGATGGTCGAACTGGCAGAGAATTCCTCAGTCCCGGTGATAAGTGGATTGGACGACAGAGAACATCCCTGCCAGATATTAGCTGACCTTTTGACGATAAAGGAAAAGAAGGGCGATTTCGATCAAAAACTGACCTATGTGGGCGATGGAAATAACGTGTGCAATTCTCTTCTACTAGGATCGGCTATAGTTGGGATGGATATGGTAGCGTGCACTCCGGAAGACTACAAGCCCGATCAAGACATATTCGAAAGAGCGGTAGAACTCGGAAAAGAAACGGGCGCTGAGATATCACATCACGACACCCCGATGGAAGCCGTAGAGGACGCTGATATAATCTACACCGATGTATGGATCTCCATGGGTGATGAAGACGAAGCCGAGAAACGTAAAAAAGATTTCAAAGATTACCAGATCAATAAAGAACTGTTGGAGCCTGCTGAAGAGGATGTTATAGTGATGCACTGTTTACCCGCTCACAGAGGAGTAGAGATAACCAGCGAAGTCATGGACGGCCCACATTCGGTAGTGTTCGACCAGGCCGAAAACAGACTCCACGCCCAGAAAGGGCTTATGCTCGAACTGATGGATTGAACGAGGTAAAAAAGATGGATTCCCATTCCTCTGTTAAACGGATGTTGGATGTTTCCTTTTCGGAAACGATGAAGATATCTAAGCTAGCCGGTGATATGGAAGAAGATGGCGCCGATATCATATCACTCGCTGTCGGTGAACCGGATTTTGACACACCGGATTTCATCATAGAATCAGCTTACCAAGCCATGAAAGACGGGTTCACTCATTACACCAATTCACAGGGTATCACCGAACTTAGAGAAGCAATAGCGAAAAAGTCTAGGGAAGAAAACGATCTCGATTTCTCCTCCGAAAATATCTTGGTCACTCCGACCAAACAAGCTATATTCATGTCCGTACTCGCCCACCTCGACGACGGAGCGGAAGTTATCCTTTCCGATCCGGCATGGGTCTCTTATAAACCGATAGTGAAGTTCGCGGACGGTATCGTCAGGAGGGCTCCTGTCGACGAACATGATTTTTCATTAGATCCTGAAGTCCTGAAAGAGAAGATATCTTCTAGGACCAAGATGATAATATTGAATTCCCCAAATAACCCAACGGGTAAGAAACTTGATAAGCAGGACATGAAAGCGATCAGAGATATAGCCATAGATAACGATCTCTTGGTGATAACGGACGAAGTGTACGAGAAACTAGTTTTTGAAGGAGAACACATATCTCTAGGTTCTCTTGACGGCATGAGAGATAGGACCATAACCGTGAACGGTTTTTCCAAGGCATACGCTATGACCGGTTGGAGGCTCGGATGGGCCGCATGTAGCGAGGAACTTCTTGAGAACATAGCTAAGATACAGACTCACTCGATAACGTGTGCGACGTCGTTCGCCCAGAAAGCAGGTCTAGAAGCTCTTACGAACAAGGAGAAAGCCGATGAAGCTATCGATCATATGGTGAGCAGGTACAAAGAGAGAAGAGAACTGATAGTGAAGAGGCTGAACGAGATAGAAGGTTTCAGCTGCAGCAAACCGGACTCGACATTTTACACTTTCCCTGAGTTCGATTTTGACATGGATAGTATGGAACTCTCGATGCATCTACTCGAAGATGCGAAGGTGGCAACGACCCCGGGTTCAGCTTTCGGAGATAAAGGTGAAAACCATCTTCGACTCTCCTTCGCCAACTCTTTAGATAACATAAAAGAGGCGATGGACAGGATCGAGAGTACTGTGGCCGAACTCGGATAGAAAAAAATAAAAACATAGTTGGACATTATCGGACGGTTTAGTGATGAAACATAAAGTATGAGCCTTCGGGCGATGATTATCCCTATGAGTTCTGAAAACCTCTTATATCTCTTTTTTCAGTTTTATACGATCAGAGATAGAAAAATTTTAGAAAGGGTTTTTAAGGCAGATGGGACCACTCAGTGTATCACTAGATTCAACTGAAGTTACTGCGCTTACCCTTCATTGTTGGCGGTTCTTCAGCGAACATCCCCGTATCTGGTCCCATGACTACCCATCTGCTAGCTTTACCTTTTTCTTTAATTCTTCTAACCATGTTTATTCCTCCTTTTCGATATCTAAACTACTTATCGTTTAGATACCATCTAATTCGTATAAGATGATGGGTAATATTTAAATATTTCGGGGTGGTATACACGTTTAGACGATATCGAAGGTGTCAAGATGCCTGAAGATCTAAAGCCGACTATAGACCAGATAAAAGTTCTGTCTAACGCCTCGAGACTACAGATAATGGCACTACTACTCGAGGAAGAGATGACCATCACCGAATTGAGCGAAAAGATAGGCATAACTCCGCAGACGGCTCATCACCACGTTCATAAACTGTTGGATTCGGGACTGATACACGTTTCTAGGGAAGAGACCGAAGGGAACATCGTCAAGAGATATTATGATGTTGAGGAGGAATGGCTCGATTCTAGTGCTGTATGGGATGATCTGACTCTAGAAGAAAAACAGAGTTACAAGATCGCGGCACTAGGAACGGTGAAAGGTATGGTGAACAGAGGTATCAAGTATATACAGGAAAGCGAGTGCATAGATCACGAAGTCGGTTGGGTTTCTTTCAAGAAGATACCTTTCAACGAGGAAACGATGGACAAGGTAGACGAGATCTTTGAAGATATGGTGAACAGTTTGGACGATCTGAAGGATGAAGATGCTGATGAACAGATAACCGTGCTTATCTCGACTTTACCGGGATAGATTTATAAATTTAAGAGGTGTAGATGATGGCTGTAACGCTGTATTTTGTAGGTACTGCAGGTTCAGGAAAGACCACGCTGACCAAGGCTTTCAAATATTGGATGGAAAATCAAGGGTACCAAGCCGTAACTGTGAACTTGGACCCGGGAGCTGATCAACTACCGTATGCGGTAGATATAGATGTTAGAGACTGGGTTTCTCTTCCGGAGGTCATGGAAGAGCATGAACTGGGACCTAACGGTGCTCAGATCGTATCCGCCGACATGGTGGCGATGAAGGCACAGGAGATAAGAGAAGTGATGGATGAATTCGACACCCATTATTATCTGATAGACACGCCCGGGCAGATGGAATTGTTCACATTCAGGGAGGCTAGCAGAGAGATGGTCAAAACTCTAGGTGATAGATCGATGATATCTTTCTTGTTCGATCCAGTCCTCGCGAAACAGCCATCAGGTCTGGTATCTTTGATGACCCTCGCCGCTACCACCCAATTCAGGTTCGACATACCTTATTTCCCGATACTGTCTAAATCCGATATATTGTCCAAAGAAGAGATAGATATGATAGAGAGTTGGGCTGAGGATTTTTGGAAATTGGATGCGGCGCTGCGTGACAAAACAGGCTCTGAGACTCAAGCCAGTCTAGAGTTGATAAAGAGCATACAGAATATGGGTCTTCACAGAGGATTGACTCCTGTTTCAAGCGCTGATCAACGTGGGTTGGAAGATATCTACACCGCGGCTCAGGACGCATTCCACGGAGGCCAGGATCTAGAAACAGATTGATATATGGATATTATCAATCGATATCTTTCTCTATATCTATATTTTTAAATTTCTCTCGATGATCCTCTAGATGATCCATATAGTCTTCCGGGTCCTCGCAGTTCTCTTCTCCAGCGCAGTGAAAGTACCCGTACTTTTTACAGTAGATGCCGGTCTTGGTGTTGGGGCATCGATGATCTTCTAAGGATCCATCCTTTGACTCTGTAGTTCCCGTATCACCTATAAAAGGCTCCGATGGAGGTCCATCTTCACGATCTCCTACATAACGGCAATTCTCTTCTCCTACACATTCTAGCGCCATATTGCTAGGGTAAGAACATTTTTCATCTCCGAATTTATATCTACACATTGGGGCATCCCATCCATCCTATCTAAGTCCATCCTTACTTCTTTTTGGTAAGGACCATTCTAAAATAGATAGCAACAGATTTAAGCTTTGTCCTTGTTTTCCACGAAAAAGGTTGGATCACCAGTCTTCGTCATCCAGGTCTATGTTCGTTTCGCGTGATTCTTCCCTTATCCTGTCTAGTCTAGTTCCGATCTCCTGGATCTTCATATCTAGGTCGTCATCGCGTTTATCTCTCTTACGTTTTTTACTTTTCAATCTCAAGTATAGGTAGGTGACCAACACGGAATATATCATCAGCGCGAGGATCAACAAGTACGCGGCGGTCAATTCATACACCTTTATATCCTTCTTTTAGGACCAATTTTTTATTTTGTATATCAGAAATATTTTTTGTCGGGATCCTGATACGTCTTTTCAACGGTGAAAGTCCAGTCGGATCGATCAGCAGTTTCCAGATCTTCCAGGGATGCGAGCTAGTGTATATCTCGTAGTCGTATATCCTACCCACTTCTCGTCCGTCGTGGGTTTCGACTTTTCTACCGTCCAACCTGCTCAGGTATATCTCATTGTCATCGGCAGGAGTGCTGCTGCCTTTCTCTATAGGTTTACTCACCACGAGGTTCTCTTCGCCCGATAGATTACTGATCTCATCGGTCGAAAAAAACCTCCCCTTACTGTCTATAAGCCCCGTTTCGATCATGACTTCGTTTGCTTCCCAATAACCTTTAGATTGAGTCGCAAGCACATCTACCAACTTAGCCTTTCCTTTTTTAGCAGGGGTATCGACCTTTTTTCTTATGATCTGTGAATACAAGATAGTGTCCATCTGATTACCTCCTATCTAGTCATTTCGAGTTTTCCGCAGTAAGGGCATTCTTTCTCATAATCTTTAAACATGTAGCAATTGCCGCAGAACGCTGAACCGTAGCGGTAGCTTTTTTCCTCGTCTTCTTTCTTGAAGAGGCGGGTCTCTATCTTACTCATCTTCTTTTTCTTTCTCTTGTTTTTTATTTGAGATGATATCTCCCTCTTTAAGATATCGATACTAACGTCAGCTATGCCCTTCTTTTTCAGATACTTCTTTAGGAGTTCTAAATTTTTCCCCGGGTCATCCTGGGCCAAAACGTAGCTGTTTATGACCCTTTTGAAACGTCTTTTGTCCACTACATTTTTCCCCACTGACTTCCCCTCCTACAGTTCCTCTTCTAATCTGTCGAGCCTTCTCTTAAGCGAGTCCAATTCTGCCTCTATGTCCCTTTGGAAGTTTTCTAATCTCTCGACATCTTCCTCACAGGATTCGAATTTGTCCTCGTAAACATGCAGGTGAAGTTCCCGGACGAGTTCGAATTCATCTATATACTCATCGAAGTGCTTGTCCAGGTACTTCTCCAATCTTCTATCGAATATCCTTCTGTCATATCCTGTACCTTCGATCTCGATATCCCCGGGGAAGAGAGTTTCTTCGATACGATCCAATATATCCGAGGTCTTTTTTGCACTTTTATTTGCAAATTCATTCATCTTTATCTATCCTCCTTACCAAACAACTCTTTTTCAGCTCGGTCTATCTGTTTCATCGTCTTCATCAGTTTAGCGTTATCGGCTCCACGCTCCAGTCTCTGCATCCTTTCTTCGATCTCGTTCATCATCGCTAATGATCTACGGGACAAGACCGCTTTGTCTCTCTCTATCTCGTCTATCTTCTTTTTTTCATCGTCCTTAAGGACCATCGAAGCCTCTTTCAGTTTTTCCAGATGCTGCTGTTTTCTCTGCATATCTAACTTCTTATGTTTGAGTCTGAACTCGGCGAGGTCTCTTCTTTCCTTCGATTTTTCCCTAGTATGTATGACTTTAGCTACGATGAGGAGAACTACTATAACGACTATCGAGTAAAAGATGGGAATAAAATTATTGGCTATAGTCTCTGACAAAGCCATGTTTTCACCTCTTTCCCTCCTTAGCTTCTAATCTGTCTATCCTGTTTTCGACTATATTGAGTTCCTGATCGATATCTTTTTTATTGGACTTGAGAGATTCGATCCTGTTGGAAAGGTCATCCAACCTTGTTTCCATGTTTTGAGCCCATTGTTGTGCTTCGTCCTTTTTAACGAGGTCCCAGCTCTCTATCATGTCTTCAAAGTATTCCTCGAAATAGAGTTCTGTGTGGCTCGGTACGTGGCCGTACTCTTTTTTAAGGGCTTTTTTCCTAGCTCTATGTCTGAAGAAGAAGTATATACCGACGAGTATCAGTATCACCAGTATAGTTAAAAGGACTGTGTAGGCCGCCATCATTTATCCTCCTCCACTCCTAGCTTCTTTTCCAACCTTTCGATCCTGCGTATATCTTCGTGGACCTTTTTTTCCGTCTCGGCCTTCCAATCTTTCATCTCAGATATCTCTTCCACAAAAACCTCGATCCTTTTGTCTATACCTTTTAGATCGGATTTTGTGGCCAACTTGTATTCCTCGATGTATTCAGGCATCTTTCTAGTTATGAATTCGTCAGCCTTATCGGAAGGGGTTATGGCTTTGTTCTGAAAGAAACTTTTCGTCCTCTCAAATATCCCTACTTCGGAGTCTTCTCCCATTCTTTCACCTGTTATTAAGTTCTTGATGGAACAATGTTTTAACAAAACATAAAGTTTTCCTTTTTTATTTAGTTAGATAGTTTAGATATAGAATCATCTAGAACTACCTCTTTAAAAGATCCCGGTCAACATGTATATCGTATTCTGGGCAGCGTTTTTTTATCATCGAAGAGACCTTATTTCCCATGTTTCGATGGTAATTTCCGCCCAATCTTTAAATAAGTTTGTCAGACTCATTAACACCATCTTGGAGATATTATGAACCGGCTCAATAGATTATTTGATGATGAAGAGGCAGTTTCTGAAGTGGTCGGAACTATTTTGACATTGGGTATAACTGTGGTCCTTTTTTCAAGCGTTTTTGCCGCAGTCACCCATCTGGATTCGCCCGATAGAGGCGACCACAATGAATTCACAGCGGACTACTTCAGAGAAGAAGAAGATATCGTGACCATAACCCTTCAAAGCGGCAGTAGTTTAGAGACCGATGATATCGAGTTCACTTTTATCTATGAAGGTGATGATGGTACCACTGAGGATAGATATCGATTCGGTGAGATTTACCCGGATGTTGATCTGAGTATAGAAGGCGGAGAAGATACCTGGTCTATCGGTGAAGTCATCACCATCGAGGGTGAATTATTCGAAGAGGGGGATACCGATATAGAATTGGCCATCCATGATCTCGATAGAAGTCGAGTCGTATATCGAACAGAACTATCAGAAGAGGTACCCGGGTCCCCGGACTTCAGGAAAGCCTATATCCGCTACATACACGATTGGAGAGATTATGCGGAGCAGGGTGAGGGGGTAGAGATAGTCGCCGAACTCGAAAATATAGATGATGTTGAGGACATAGACGTTCATCTTCCAGTAAATGACGATCAGCTGTGGGATGAGTACGATAGTGGAGAAGAGATAAGTTTAGATCCTGGATCTGGAAATAGATATAGTAGTGATGATGTTAACGTCTCTTCAGATGCTGACGAGAAGAGCTATAATTTGAGAGTTGTTGCTGAAATAGGTGAAGGTAGTGTTGAAGAATGGGTCAGGTTGAACGTCGGTAAGAGACCCGCAGAGAGACATCCTAAGGAACTCGAGATCGGCAGGATAGAATATGATGAACGCTCGCCCTCCCACGGTGATGATTTAGAATTAACAGCCGAAGTGTATAATCATGGTAGGGGAAACGTGTCTGTGGATTGGACGATGTTAGACGAGTATAAAGAGGATGAAAGGATCGTTGCCCAAGATGAAGGAGTGAAAATAGAGCACGGTCCGGCCCCTACTGAGATAACTGGGGAATTTGAAATACTTGGCAGCGGCCATCATGAGATAGAGATCGATGTCGAACCTAGTGAAGATGAAGAGTACGAAGGGGCTAATGAGACCATCGAATTGGTGGTCGATCCGAACGTTCTTTTGGTCGAGGATAGGAGTGCTAGAAGACTGCCAGATGCGGAGTTGATGAGCAATTCGCTTTCAGGATTGAATCTTGATTATCACGAGGAAGTACTAGAAACTGATGAGGATGTTACTGGGAGTGATGAGGTAGAGGACGACGGTATTGAATTCGAAGAATATAGTATAGTCGTTTGGATCGCAGGAAACGAAACGGAAAATGACGAGAGTACTCTGTTAGAGGATGGCGAAGTTGCAAGTGAATTGATCGATTATCTCGAGTACGACCCTGAAGATGAAGAGGACATACCAGGTAACCTATGGTTATTAGGTGTGAATCTGGATCACATCCACGATTCGCTAGATGGATATCTGGGAAGTCCTGATCTGACTGACGAGGTGAGTGACCCTACTGAAGTAAGAGGTGTAGATGAAGACGGACCCTTCTTCAGAGAACCCACCTTCGAGTTGAGCCCTGTCGATTATGATGATGGTCAAGAACAGATAAACTTCCACGAGATGAACATGATTGGGGATGAAGAAGACAACTTGGTGAAGGTAGAAAACGATGAGGATCAAGAGAGATACTTTGGTGGAGGATATGAATACGAAGACTTCGATCACGACCAGCGGACTGTGACGAATCCGTTCATCTTCGATTCTATACAGGACCCTGGATTAAGAACGAACTTTGCTGGAGAAGTGATCGGTTGGGCCACCAATATAACCGTCAGGAGCGGTGTGGACGTCGCTGTCACACAGCAGAACATAGAACCTACTGCACCGATGTATGAGGATGATATAGAGATCACCGCCACATTCAGGAATAACGGTCCTGAAGATATAAATCTGGCCAATACCGCTATGCTGGTCAGGAACGGTGGTGAGGAGATCATCGAACCTCCCACGGAAGCTGACCTTTACCTTGAGGCTAACGGCGGGACATCCACTGTAACTTTCGAGTGGACGGCCAGCGAATTAGGTGTCCATGAACTACTGGTCAAGGCGGACTATTACGGTTATATAGACCAAGCCAACCCAGAGACTAATGATATTACTTACAAGAATCTAGATATCAGCGAGGATGAGATATTTGCAAACGTACATTACTCTACTTTGGTCGTCGATGCTGATCTACATGAATATGAAAATTATCATAATACTACAGCGGATGTTGTAGATTCGTTGGAAGCTCTCGGTTATCTAGAAGGCAGTGATTGGGAGAGGTACGAGGTCGAAACAGAAAACGACGGTACACTAGCAAATGGACCAGATTACCAAGAGATGTCTGACTATAACTCGGTTTTCTGGATAACTGGAGAGAGGTCTCATTTTGATGAAGATCCAGACATATTCACTGAAGACGATCTTTCCAATATTTTGAGGTATCTAAAACAGAGCAGTGGAGGTAACATGCTCTTCATGGGCGAATATATGCTTGAATTCCTTGACCAAACTGATCATGATTATGCTGACGATGTAATAGATATGATGGGGATGAAAGAAGATGCAAACTTCCAGAGAAGTACGACTGACGCTCTCATAGGTCAAGAGAACAATCTTGTCGGTCACGGTTTAAAATATGAATTGGAAGAGGGTAATTCCTACACGACTTTCACAGATACAAATGAGTACGGCGAAGTTCTCTTCAAGGGGACAAATGGCCAAAACTTTGCTTCCACTCATGATGACGGCAACGCTAAAACAATCTACATGGGCGCGAACCTAGAAAGGATCGAAGCCCCGCTGGGCAATTTTGATGATTGGCCTGCGGGAGATGTTCATACCACTGCGGAGAATGCCAGTGCTGAGTTCATCTACACTTCTCTGTGGAGTTTCGGCAAGCAGAGCGAAGACCTTGACGAGGAAGGCCAAGTGGATATCGAGGGTAGGAGTGAACTCAGAGTGACTGATTATGACATAAAACTTACTACTGATAGACCTCACACAGGCCGTTCTTATGAAGTTAGAGCGACCATAGAAAACATCGGTTATCGAGGAGCATCTACGATAGTAAGATTCCACGACGGTGAAGATTACATAGGAGCGGAGAATCTCTTCGTTGAAGGTTCTGAAAGGACCTCCGATGATGGTAGTTCTTATTTCGAGGTGGAACCTGGTACCGCCACTGCAGAGGTCTCTTGGAGTCCATCCGAACCGGGTATAAGGGACCTGATCGTCAGAGTCGATCCTGAGCGAGAGGTCGACGAGATCGTGAATGATACGGCTGGAGACGGACCCGCTGAAGGTTCTGAGAACAAGATGATGGAGTTCAACAATCGAGCCGAGATAGAGAAACCCGTGTACTTCTTCTATGATGATATGGAAGAGGGCGAAGATAACTGGAGGCACGACGAGACCCTGGTGAACATCGACGGTACCGGACCTTTAGATTTCGCAGATCGAGAGGATATGGATACGTATGTTGAAGGAGACTGGGACCACCAAAACCGTATATCGCTACTCTATCGCCTTCTTCCAGCATCTCTACAACACTGATCGCTGCATCTCTTGCATGTTCCCACCAGTCTCGACCTTCGTTTTTCATACTAGCTGACTTATCGATCACCATCACCATATCGATAGGTTCTCTTTCCTCTGCCGCTGCGGGAGTCTCCGGCATCCAGTAAGATCTCGGATTGGAGTAGCTTGCCTTATCCGTGAAGTCTTCAACGTCTTCGTCGTCGGTTTCATAGTAACCATCCCCTGAAACGGAACTGCCGTCTTCATAAGTCATACCGGAGAGATCGTGATCCCAGTCTCCTTCAACATCGGTATCCATATCT
>JAFDTP010000169.1 GCA_019594195.1 Thermoplasmata archaeon | reverse complement strand
GGATATACAAAAACATCGAATTTTCGATTCAGAATATCTTGGATATATGCGCCATCATAATGAAAGAAGAGGATCTCAAAGTTCCAGAAAGTGACCAATCCATGCTGAACGAACTTGGAAAGGCAGGAGTGTTGGATGAAGATATTATCGAAAAAATACAAGTGATGAAAGGTTTCAGAAATCTTTTAGTTCATCGCTATGGTCCTCTAGACGATGAGATCGCTTATAGTGATATAAAGGAAGGTTTGGACGATTTTCAAGATATATTTGAGGAAATAAAAAAGGTGATTTCATAGAGATAGCTTAACTTTACGTAATTCTCATCGATCAGAAGATCAAAGACCAAAATTCTTATTGGAACAACAAAATCTGATCATAATTTATATCTCAAAATTGGCAATTTTCCAAGATTTGAAAACCTAGCATTTCAAATAGCTTTTATTACTTACTTTTCCGTTCTCTAAAAAAGGAGATCAAAAATCTAATTAATCTCCATCAATTTTTTTCGATCTCGATTGCTTCAGATTCTTCTAACAGGTCTTTACAGAACCTTTCACATCTTTCACTATCCATTCCTTCTTCGTACCTTTCTGATAATTCTTCTTTCAAACTCTCTTGGTTTTCTCCGAGAACAGCCGCTTTCATCCTTCTATGGGCTCCGGAACTGTCAACTTCTACCAGATAAGATTTTCCATTAAAATTTGCACCGATCAGAAGAACCGTTCCAAGAGGTCTCAATCCTTTGCCTAAAGAGTGGTCGTGAAATATATCAGCCAGTGCGTATCTCAAATCTTTGTAATTACTGATCTCATAGTTCTCCAGTTCTTTGATAACCTTCATCATATCTAAGGCTAGACCGCTCCCTGTTATCAAAAGATCGTTTTCTGTCCTGATTATCTTATTATAATTGTATTCCAATTCTTCAGAACTCACATCTGCAGCCATCACGATCCCGTCTTCTCCTTCAATTCCGATGACCGTTTTTCCTCTATATCCTGCTTCTCTAGCATATTCCATCTGGTATATTCTGCCCTCTGGAGAAAATATGTTATCAGTATCATATCCGCTAGAAACTGTAGACAAAGTTTCTACATATTCCGTTAAAGCTGCTCTAGCCAATTCTGCCTTGCTGGAAAAGGTTCCTGTTCTGACCTGACTCTCGAGAAACTTGTCCAACTCATCTGGCACAACCATCCTTATCTCAGAAATACATTAAACCTCCGTTTTTCCTCATTAATAATGTATTAATAACGTATTCTAATTAAATATTTTGATGGAAAAAATAGATTTGAGAAGGAAAACCCCTCCTCTTATTGATATATACAGTTCTTTAGGATTTTCAAAGATGTTTCACCTTTTCCACATACCTTTCCATATCGAACTTCCTCTCCAACCCGTTCGCGTTCATATACCTAACCTTCCCATAAACTTCTCTTTCCTTCCATCCCTGGTCGTGCTTCCCGAAGCACCACGCGACACCAGCAAAACCGTTCGGATCTCTACCGTCTAGTTCATACTTATTGTTCAAATATAAGGCGGTTTCATAAGCTTCCTCTGGAGTCTCACTCCATTCCAATATCTTTTTCCCCCAGTACATCCTCATATAGCCGTGCATCTTTCCAGTCTTAAGCATCTCTTCTTGCGCCGCGTTCCAGTACTCGTCGTGTGTTTCCGCTTTTTCGAACTCCTTTCTAGAATAAACATATTCGCGTTCATCATCTTTGTGTTCCTCTAGTGTCTCTTGAACCCAGTCTGGTAGACAAGATAAAGATCTGTAATCATCATCGTAATAAACGAAGTTATAGGCCAACTCTCTCCTGATGATCAATTGCTCTAGATACTCATCTACTCCCGGCTTTCCTCTCTCCTTGACTTTGACGGCTATCTCGAGAGGAGATATCTGACCGAAATGTAAGTAAGGCGACATATGCGAAAGGTAGTCTTTTGAAGGATCGTTGGAATGGTCGCCGTATCCTCCAAGTTTATGGTCTAAAAACTCTTCAAGATAACTACACGCTTCTTTCCTACCACCCTGATAGCTTTCAACGGGTTTCACACTCTTATCTATGTCTAAACTGGAGAGCGCCTTATCTAGATCATCTATATCAAAGGCCTCAAAGTCGAATTCAAGAGATGGATCTTCCAATTTTCTTTCATCAACTTCTACCAAATATTTATCCAATTCACCTTCGATCTTCGGCCTGATGGTCCTAGCGGCGTACTCTTCTTTAGAAGAGGCTTCTTCTACTGGTACTATAATATCCGTTTCTACCTCTATCATAGGTATATCAATTTTCTCAGCCACATTTTCCCGCCAATCCCTAAGAAAATCTAGATAAGCTTTATCCGTCACCAATAAAGAAGCTTCATCCGCTAACTCGATTACTCCTTCTACCGGATTTTCATGTTTGATTACCAGCTTTATGTCTCTTTTTT
>JAFDTP010000109.1 GCA_019594195.1 Thermoplasmata archaeon | reverse complement strand
TTTGAGTTGAACCAGCTCTATAGACCGAGTCCTTCTCTTTTCTTCTCGATGTGTTCTTCTATACCGTCGACGATAGTAACCGGATCGTCTCCAACCGCGAGTTTACCACCGGTAAGTTCTTCAACATCTTCTGTCAAGAGTTTCACGACGTTCTCACTTCCTGTTACAGGTGGAGTCGGAGAGACGTGCGTGTAAAGTCCGTATCCTATCGCAGCGACTGCAGCGATCGTAGCTTTCTGTTCCATGTATTCAGGCGCGGTCACCGCAACGGGCAGTTGTGTAGGATCTACATCCAATGCGCCTGCGACAGTAGAAACGAGATTTATCAGTCTTCCAGTATCGGTACAAGTTCCAAAGCTCAAGACCGGAGGTATCTCTAGGGCTTCGCAGACAGCGGTCAGACCGTCTCCAGCTTTCTCGACCGCATCGAGTGAAGTCAGACCTCCGACCTGTAACCCTGCGTTTCCACAACCCGCACTAAGCACCAGTATGTCTCTCTTGATCAGTTCTTCAGCCACTTTTATCGTTGTATCGTCTTGAGGTCCGTTGTCTAATGTAGTACAACTCACTAGTGCGACGATACCTTTGATATTGCCGTTCTGTATGTGTTCGAGTAATGGGTCTAAAGAACCGCCGAGCGCGTTGAGCACAGCCTTGGGTGAAAATCCTGTGACTATATCCTTTTTCACGTCAGGAACGTTGGTCTCATTACCATCTCTCTTTTTGTAGTTCTCAATAGCTCTATCGATGATCTCTAACGCTTGTTCTTCAGCTTTCTCCGGCACGTAATTGATGTCGTGATCTACACCCGGTATATTGACCAGTTTTGTGACAGGTATGATCTTGGAGTTGAACTTTTGCGCGTATTCCCCAGCTGTTGGTACAGTACAGTTCATGTCCGCGACGAAAGCATCGACCGCTCCTGTAGCTAGAACGTATTCCTCGTTCAACCAGTTGCCGGTCAATCCTACGAAAACATCGTCTGTCTCGAAGCGCTGCATCAGTTCCTGTCCAGTCTCTATAGAACCTACTATATGGATTCCTTCAGCGCCTGCATCTCTAGCTTTTTCCTGGATTTCCTCTCTTCTAGCAACGTGGATCAATGCAGCACCCATGAAGGGCTCGTGACCGTTAGGTAGAATATTTACATAATCAGGATCTAAAACACCCATGTCGACTTCAGCTTCGTGAGGTTCTGCCGTTCCGAAAAGTACGTCCTGAGCTTCTTCGAGAAGTGTCAGTGATCCGTAAGATGTGGCTAAACCCATCCTTAGTGTCTTGAGAGCCATGCTTTGATAGTCGCTGTCGACGTTCGTCATGACGCTCGTTTTCACATTCATCAATTCATGTAATGGTCCACCAGGAGCTATATCTAATTCATCCCAGACCTCCTGTCTGGACTCTGGTGCAAATTCTTTCAATACTTCTGAGGTCTCTTCACTGTCTCGATTTATCTCTTCAATCATGAAATCCGCTAGATCCTCTGCTAGCTCGTATTTATCTTTTGAAGTGTCCAATCCTATCCTTTCGGCTAGACTATTCAATTTTTCTTCATCTTCGATATCGAATATAGTTTTTCCTTCGGCGGTGGCTTTTAGAGTTTTAGCAGTTGTATTAGCGTGATAGGTATAAGCTGAAGTTCCCATGCTGTTTACTTTCAACATATTCCTCATCACCATCCCGTCTTTGTCTATACCACAGACGCCTCTCTCTGTCACACCATCCACTATCCTGCAAGGTCCCTGAGAACAGATATTACATCTGGTCCCTTTAGCACAAAAGTCGCAGCGAACTTTTTCCATGGCATCGTATCTATCATGAACGTTCGTCATATCGTCTTTTTTGACCTTATCATACATCTCCTCTACTGAGTCGTGAGCGCTATGCTTTTCCATCTTTTTTTCACCGCTTACTGTAATTTACAGGAAGTTTAAAAATATTTCGCTGTAATACGAACGTTCGTATAGATGGGAAACAGTTATATTTCACTTAACATTTGAAAGTCAAACGATGGCCGAAACCGATGAAGAGCCGAGGATATTTTCGAACGATTCAGGCGTTGTCGTGATAGAGAGCGAGACGAAAAATCGAATAATCGATATATTGAGCGAAGGAGAAAAACACGCATCCCAGATCAGGGAAGAACTAGGTAAGGCTAAATCTACGACTTCCGTTCACCTTTCTGATCTTAAGGAACTAGGTATAATAGATGAAAAAGAGGATTCAACCGATGATAGAAAGAAGATCTACTATATCTCTTCTCAATTATTAGGAAGGTCTGAACGACCT
This sequence comes from Thermoplasmata archaeon, assembly GCA_019594195.1. The sequence continues at coordinate 2,953 of JAFDTP010000109.1, read as the reverse complement.
CACGATGATCATTACAGAAATATATTGGATGGTCTAAAAGAAACACGGGGAGAAAAGTACGAATTTTTGAAAGGTCTTTTTCACCTCTTAAGGCACGGATTGGATTCTTTCGGTCTGGATGTCCATCCCGCCTTGAAAGAGATCGGTAGAGACGCCGGTAGAAAGATAGGTGAGGATATGGGATGTGAGAGGAGAGATGAACTTTTCCAAGAGATAAGTGATTTTTGGAAAGATACCGGTCTTGGAAAGATAAAGGTGGGTGAGGATGATCAGTTGTATGTAGATGAATGTTTCGACTGCTGTGAGATGCCAGAAGTCGGGCACACTCTGTGTTCCCTTGATGAAGGCATGTTAGAAGGCGTGATAGTAGGAGCACTAGGTGAAGAGGTCGAAGTGGTTGAAGAGGAATGTCACGGTTTGGGAGATAGCCACTGTAAGTTCAAGGTAAAGTGGGATCGATAATTGATATTCTTGATAGAAATCTGTAAAATCACATATGAGTTTTCTTTACTGAGTTCCAAAAAGAAATGAAAAATAGGATCTACCACTGAACTAAACACGCGGGAAACTTCGCATTTCACCCAATCAACGAAATCGGCAGCTAAATCTGTCGTCGCATCCGCAGCAGCTGAGGCCGTACCAGTGACCTTTTACCAGATCCGATCCCCAAGATATCTAAGGTCTCTTCGTATATCCTCTCCTTCTCATCGTCATTGACGTTGAACTCTTCCTCAAATCTCCGCATACTTTCGATCCATGGCATATCGTCGAACCTATCAAGGTGCATACGCTCGGGATCCGATTCGATCACGTCCGGTATATTGTCTTTGTCGGTGTCTCTCCATTCACCTTCTGTATTTTTATAGGCGGTATAAGGATCTGCGTTGGTTATCTCTTTTGTGTTCTTTTCGCTGCCGTCAAGCATGATGACCTCACCAGAATCCTCATCCTGGTATTTATCATCTAAACCGTCCTTTGCCGTTTTTTTGGTATGATACTCCTATTCGTTATCATGATTTTATTGTTGACTACCTTTATATCCCTAACACTCTTTTATTTTCAAGAAGAAGATAAACTCTTGAAACAAATCCCTCCTAAAAAAGGGCCATGGTCGGGACCTAGATAGTGAATACGACAGGCTAAACGGTATCAAGGAGGAAGAGAATCAAAAAGAGACTAAACTCATACCGAAGGATTGCCCTAGATGTGGCAAGCAGATCCCAAAAGAGGCTAGTTTCTGCTATAGGTGTGGACAGGCATTATCAGTAGATTCTTTTGATAAGGTCGAAACTAGTGAGGAAGAGTCGATTAAATATACTCTGATATTGAGGAGAGGGTCTACCAAAGGATCTTAAAATCCTTGACAGAGGATGAAGAGGATGAAGAGATTAAGGAGAAATTATAGTGGAAGACAAAACCTCTTTGCAATTCGTTTTTGTCATCCACAACTAGTCAAAGACACTGAAAAATTCACTAAAAGTTGTGTCTTTGACTATAAAAGAAAAATGGGCGAATTAGAATTGTAGGGAAACACAAAAATTCTGAGGGATAACCTCAGAAGATTCTTCTTTAAAGGACTGTTCTAAAGAAGATCGTCATTAATTTTAATGATCTTGAAGGTTGACAGGACATCCTAAATCCGTCATAGGATCATTCATAGCCCAAAAACTTTCAAGAGATCCCAAGATCCCTAAAAAGGTGCTAGTCTCTCTGATACAAAATTTTTATAAGTCATATGATTCATATATTATTTATAGGTGTTATAAATGGAAAAAACAACCGTAGCCGTCTCCAAAGAGACCAAGGAGATACTCCGAAAATTGGGGGAGAAAGGGGAGAGTTATGATGATATCATCAAATCCTTGATCGAAGAGAAGAAGATAGAAAAACTCGATGATAGATGGAACAGGATACTTGAAGAAGACGACTTTATCCCGTTAGAGGAACTCTGATATGAGTTACCAGATCCTCATCTCTACCACTTTCCAAAAACAGTTAGAGAAATTAGACGATCAGTTAAAAAAGAGAGTAAAAGATTCTCTTGAAGAGTTGGAAGAAGATCCGTACGAACCTCGCTCGGGAGCGGATATCAAAAAATTGTCAGGTACGGATCCGACTAAATACCGGCTGAGGATAGGTGATTACAGGATGATCTACACTGTAGATGAATCCGATAAAGCGGTTAAAGTGATAGAGGGACTAAAACGTGGAAAGGGTTACAGGAAGTACTAGTAGATACTTCTGGATATAGATATCGATTTTGTGATGTTTATGAGGAAGAAGTGGTGAAAGAAGATATCCTAACATTAGAATCGTATGAAGAATGTATCGAAGATCTATCTAACTTCTCTTGGATCTCACCCGAGGTAGTTTCAAAATATCTGAAAGCAGGATATAGGAGGTGTAAAGAATGAAAACAAAAAGGATCTCAGTAACGATCCCGGAAGACTTGTTAGAGGAATCGGAGGATCTAGCTGAAGAAAGGATGGAGGACCGTTCCACCATGATCCGGCAGCTTATAGCTAAAGGTTTAAAAGAGGAAAAGAAGAAGAAGGCTGTAGAGATGTACATGGAGAAAAAAGTCTCTCTGGAAAAGGCTGCGGAGATAGCCGATGTGTCGATATGGAAGATGTTGGATCTTCTACGGGAAAGAAAAGTACCTTTGAGGTACGGGAGAAAAGAGGCTGAAGCCGAGATCGAAGACATATTGAGTTCTAGTTGATCTGGTCCTACTTCTCTGTGCTTGAACTGCATTGTTGTGCAGGAGTAAAGGGAGTTACAGTGGTGGGCGGCTAAATATAAGAGAAGTTTCGCTGTTTCATCAATATCAGATTGGTCCTTTAGAGGGATTATCTGAAGTAAAGAATCTCGAGTAACTGTAAAAGAAGATGTTGGTTTACAACCCTGCTCTCCACCCAATAAGATTCTTCTATCGAAGCTTAAGCAGTTCGAG
>JAFDTP010000199.1 GCA_019594195.1 Thermoplasmata archaeon | reverse complement strand
ATAGCTTGAAGGAACACTTTACTAGCGTCCATGACTTGAGATCTCATCTCTTTTTCTTCCAACCAAGGAAACTGGTTGTAAAGGGCTTCATCTGAAACTCTAGTAGAGAGATAGAAACTATTCCCTTGATCGGCCATCTCTTCGATTATCTGTAGGCCGAATGTCGTTTTACCTGTTCCAGAACCTCCTTCAAAAAATATAGAGGATCCGCCATCTTTTTCCAAGAACTCTCTTATTTCTGTCGGTATGCTTTTTATCATCTTCATTCTGTAATCCTCCTTATATCAGATGGTTCAAAAAAATCAATCTCAGATATTATCTCATCCATCTTTTCGATCATCTTCTCTTTATTATCTGAATCAGCAAGAACGGAAAGAACTGTGTTTGGATCGACTTCTTTTATAAGTAAGATCGAATCCTCTGATTGTCCTGTTATCAATTCTGGTTCTTTCCTTTCAAATTCAGAGAAGATCACCTCGTTAGCACCTAAAATCGTTGCGGAAAGAGTACTGAAACTTTCACTTATCTTTTCATCTTCCAAGTGAGATGCAATGGGAATTCCATTTTTAGATATCAACGAGATAGCATCGATCGCTGCATCACCACAGTATTCTTCAAAAACCTTCTCAATTTCATCTATCGCTTTGATGATAACACACTCCTTTGGTTATTTGTCTGTTCTGAAGCTAAACCGGGATTTAGAGGATTTAGTGTATTAGTTAAATGACCTTTAGTATTTAAACTTTCACAGTTCTTAATCAAAGTTCTTCCAAGATATCGGTACTTTTTTTCGTTTTCATCTCTTTTTTCATGTCTGAAACTAATGACTCATAATAAGTAAGATGCTCCCTAACCCTTTCTAATTCATCTCTTAATTCTTTTTCCCGCTCATCTAACTGTTTTATCCTACCCTTTATCTCCCAAAATTCCTCCCGAGCCTTCCGGATCTCATCTCTAAGATTCTTTATTTTTTGCTGCTTTGCCATAAGAACACCTTACATCCTTTTCAATTCTTCAGAAATGCCTAAATATACTTCAGAAGAGTCTCGATTGGCGATATCCATAGAACGTAAAGCGTTTTCACATTCGTTGATTTTATCTTTCAACTTTTTACTTTCTTCTTTTAGTTCTTTTTTTCTCTCTTTTAATTGTTTCAGCTCTTCTAATATTTTTTTCTCTCTCTCTTCCCATTTTTCTTTTTCTTCTATCGCCATAAGAGCTTTTCCGATATCGACCAATTCAATAGCACCTCACGACTTATCTTTACTTTTTAATTTTATTTTACCATAGGCTTTAGATATCTTCCTACTTTCGTATATATCGCACCTAGGGCAGTAAAGTTTGCCTTTTTTATACTCCATATCTTTTCGGCATTGAGAACAATATCCTTTGACGATACCATATGCCTTTCCAATTGTAGACAACCTTATCGTAGGCTCGGCCTGTACCACCTTAGCACGAACTATATCTCCGACTAGATACTCGTTTTCAAGTTCTTCCGTATAATCATCAGATACCTTGGAGATGTGTATCGAGCCTTCGATGTCTTCTTTAACGCCTCTCGAAGATCCTTCAACCATGTCTATACTCAATACTACCATTGAACCTTTTCTAGCTTCAACAACACCGTAAACTATGTCACCTTCTTCTATCCCAACTATCGGATTTATTGATTCTACGGTCGCCTCTAAATCTTCTTCATCATATTTGACTCGCCCCATGTAAGCGGCATAGATTTTACCATCGTCTTCATAAGTACCTTCTCCGGCCAGCCATTCCTCTGCCATTCCAACTTCATCCCCTGGAAACACGAGCTTTTCATCATCTTCTGCCATATTATTACCT
>JAFDTP010000206.1 GCA_019594195.1 Thermoplasmata archaeon | reverse complement strand
GCTGTTGAGGGAGGTATGTTTGTGAGCAGAGCGATATCTACAGGAACTCCCGAAGATGGGCATACTGATAGGCGTATAGATGAACGGGGTTTAGCGAGTGAGAGTTATCTGAACCAGAAATCATACCTGGTCGATGATTTACATGAAGATAAAGATGCAAAACCGGTGAAAAGTGATTACCGGTCAGCGATAAGTTTGCCTATCGGAGAGCATGGGGTTTTTCAGGCAGTTTCCACAGAAGTTGGTCATTTCGATGAAGAAGATCTAAAGACAGCTGAATTATTGATAAGCCATGTTTCCCAAGCCCTAGAGCGAATCCAGGTTAGAAATAGAGAGGACTTCCTCCATTCTTTACTCAGGCACGATGTAGGTAATAAAATTCAGGTGATCCAAGGATATGTCCAGCTCCTTGAAGAAGATATCGAAGATGAAGGATCGAAAGTTATGATCCATAAAGCAGAAAAAGCTACAAAAGACGCTCAGGACCTGATAGAAAAAATAAGAACTTTAAGAGATGTGATAGCAGAGCATGAGGTTGGACTTGTAGAGGTCTGCTCAATCTTTGAATCTGTGATCTCAAACTCTCAGGAAAGATTAGAAAGACAAGATATCGAATTAGAATGCAAAAAAGAAGAGATAAAGGCACAGGGAGGACCTCTCTTGAAAGAGGTGTTTTCGAATCTTTTAGAGAACGCGATCAAACACTCAGGATGTGAAAAGATCAGGATATCTTCCGAAGAGAGAGATCATCAGGTGATAATAAGTGTTGAAGACGACGGTAAAGGTATTCCAGATGATATCAAGGAGAAGATATTTGAAAGAGGATACAGAAGTGGAGAGAGGGGTGGTTCCGGTCTAGGCCTCTATTTGGTCAAAGAGATCATCAACGGGTACGGCGGAAGCGTTGAAGTCAAAGATTCTGATCTAGGAGGAGCTAGGTTCGAAGTTAAGTTGAAGATGGATGATGGATTTCGAGTGTAGGGTTTAAATACCTGTCAAAGCATGATATAAAAGAGTTATATCAGATAACTATGTCGATAAAAACACTGCTAGTAGACGATGAAAGTTCATTGCTCGAACAAGCTAAGATATTCTTAGAGAAGATCGATGATCAATTGGAAGTTTCGACTGCTTTCTCAGCTGAAAAGGGATTGGAACACTTGGATGATGATCATTTCGATGTTATAGTCTCAGACTACCAGATGCCAGTAACCGATGGACTAGATTTTTTAGAAGAGATCAGAAACGAAAGGGATTGTAATAAACCTTTCATAATGTTCACCGGTAAAGGAAGAGAGGAAGTAGCTATGCAAGCTTTGAACCTCGGCGCTGATAGATATCTTCGGAAAGGTGGTGATCCCTATACGGAATACGGTATGTTAGCACAGGCGGTAAAACAGGAGTTCGATCACTACAAAACGGAGAAACTCCGCAAAGAAAGCGAGGAAAGATACAGGAGATTGTTCGAAACGGCTCAAGACGGCATGTTGATAATCGATGCGGAAACTGGGACTATCGAGGATGCGAATCCCTTCATATTGGACATATTGGGATATTCTAAAGATGAACTCGTCGGAAGAAAATTATGGAAAATAGGCACCTTCAAAAGTGTAGTAGAGAACAAAAGAAGATTTGAAGAGCTCGTCGAAGAGGGTTATATCCGGTACGAAGACAAACCTCTTAAAACCAAGGACGGTGAAGAAGTTCCGGTTGAATTCCTTCGCCTT
>JAFDTP010000100.1 GCA_019594195.1 Thermoplasmata archaeon | reverse complement strand
GACGGACGAAATACCTGACGAATACTTGAAAGATTGGACCACTGACGATGAAAAGATGGTAGAAGCATTCTTCTGCGTACTTTTCCGTAAGGATCGTTTCGTGCCGAAAGATTTTGTCATCGAATATTTGAAGAACCCAACTCGTCCTCAAAAGATGATAGAAAAGTATGAACAGACTAATGTGTGGGAATCCATACTTGAAGACGAATACGGTATAGGATCTGGATCGGACACTTCAGAACTCGCAAAACAGATAATCTTCAGCGAGCTGCATGAAAGATCACCGTTAGACAAGTATGAAAAGATAGCCGCTGAAAAGTCGGAAAAAACTGCTAAGCTCTGCGATTATTGGCAAAGGCATGATAAAGACACTTACATAAAGTACGTGAACAATATACGGGAAGAATACAGCGACATAGAGGAGGCGGTCGTGGAATCTAAGTCGTTAGATTGGGGGTCGAGTGCTTTTACTGAGATAGACCATGGACTACTGAAACTTTGTATGGACAGGATAACAGAACAGCAAAAGCTCGATGAAGATGAGATCAGATCTGACATCCTACCTCTGATAGAAGATCGAAAGGAAAAATTCTGGTACGAGAACGGTTATGCAGATTTTTGGGACATGCTGGATCACGGTCTTGAAGCTGCTGTAAAGTCGAAAGAAGCTCTAAAAGAGATGAACGAAGAGAAAACCGTCAATGAGATTATATCGTTCTATGATGATGAAGGATGGAAGATTGACAGAGAGTATAGAAATTATGTAAGATCTAAGCTCGATATGGTGGAGACCTATGAGGAAATGGAGGAAGTGAGGAGCAAAATTACCAAAGCTTACATGAAATTCTTGAAAGATATGAACATGATATTCACTGAAGGATTAGCGGGGGGAGCTAAGACAGGTACAAATCAGATAGAATACTGGAGAGACAATCATCCAAAGGAAGCCACTGCCATCCTTATCTGCGACGCTCTCCGATACGAATTGGCTAAAGAATTATCCCAAAGGATCGAGGACATAAGAGAGATCGAGGGCGAGATAAACGTAGAGGTGCTCTCAGGCGTCTTACCGTCTATAACTTCGACCGGTATGAGTGCGCACTTGGGAGAGGATATATCTCTTGATCTAAACGGTGGAATCAAAGTCGAAGTGGGTGGAAAACAGGTAAAGACTAAGAGTGATAGAGAAGATATCCTTGAAGAGAAAGGTTTTACCGTCGATGATCTGTCAGAACTTATCGATAAACCTGTAAAATCATTGAAGGATGAGAAAAACCCTCCACGGATCATCTTTTCTCGGTATATAGACCAGATAGGGGAAAAGTTGGATGACGAGCAGGCGTTGGCTCAGGTAACAAGTCATGTAAAGAATGTAGAGAAAGCTATAAGAAAGCTGCACACCATCGGTTACACTAAATTTTACATAACTGCTGATCACGGTTTCATTTACACTGAAAGACTTCCTGAGGAATTGAAGGTGGAACCGCCTGAAAAAGATCTTGTTCGCAGACGTTTCCTCGTAAGTCGGTCCCCTATAAAAGATAGTGATGAGTATCTAAAAGTTGAAGATCAATTTTTCAAGGAAAGAGGAGTCGAAACGAACGATCTCAACTTTGCCTTTCCCAGAGGGGTAGCATGCTTCAAGGCAAGAGGAGGCAACATGAGATACCTTCATGGGGGACTCTGCTTACAGGAAGTGGCTGTACCCTGCCTGGTCGTTGAATCTGAAGAGAGAACGGAGGAACCGAAAAGAGTAAAATTAAATATAAAGTTCCCTTCAAAGATAACCAACAGTATCATCACGGTTGAAATCTCACCTGAAGGACAGATGCCGCTGTCTTCCAAGCGGAAGATAATCCTGCAGGCCCGTAAAGACGATAAGATCGTCAGCAAACCCAAGGAAGTTGAGATCCAAGGGAAAGAAAAGGTGAGTCTGTCTCTAAAGACAGGTATGCTTGAGGAAGTCTCAAGCGTGACCCTTGAAGCGATAGATGCTGATACACAAGAAATACTTGAAGATGAAAAGACGCCTATAGATTTGATAATAACAGATGATGTGGGTTTTGATATCTGATGACTGAAATAAATCAGGTTGAGAGGAAAGCGTTAGATTCCTTCGCAGGAAGAGTCGTTAGAAAGGATATAGTTCAGGATATAAAGTCCAGTGTGAACGTTCCCACTTATGTATTAGAGTATTTGCTAGGCCAATATTGTGCAACTGAAGACGAAGATTCACTTCAAGAAGGAATTAAGAGAGTAAAAAAGATCCTCTCAAAACATTACGTGAGACCGGATGAAGCCGAAACAGTCAAATCTGAGATCAGAGAAAAGGGGAAGTACAGGGTGATAGATAAGGTAAAAGCCCGGTTGGATTTAAGCTCGGATGCTTATTATGCCCACTTCACGAATTTAGGATTGAATAAAATAGAGATAAGTGAAGAACTGGTATCTAAACACCAGAAACTGTTGAGTGGAGGAGTTTGGGCGATAGTTGATATGAAATATACGCCTGAGGAATCGATAAGTCTCTTCAGTATCGACAATTTCAAACCAATCCAGATATCAAGGATGGATATCTCTAATATCAAAGATAAAAGATCAGATTTTACTAGAGATGAATGGGTTGATCTTCTTCTTCAGAGCATGGGGTACGAACCCGAATATTTCGATGAGAGAACAAAAATGCTGTTGATTTCGAGAATGATACCTCTCTGTGAAAACAATTATAATTTTGTTGAGTTGGGCCCTAGAGGTACTGGTAAAAGTTATGTATACAGGGAATTAAGTCCCTATTCGATCCTCATCTCAGGTGGAAAAACAACTGTAGCTAAATTGTTCTTAAATCTTAATACCGGCAGAGTGGGTTTGGTTGGATTGTGGGACACTGTTGCCTTTGACGAAGTCGCTGGAATCACCTTCAAAGATAGAGATGCTTTGCAGATATTGAAAGATTATATGGAATCTGGAAGTTTTTCAAGAGGAACAGAAGAAATAAGTGCGAGAGCATCCATGGTATATGTGGGAAATATAGATTTAGAGGTCGAAAAAATATTGAAGACTTCACATCTGTTTTCTCCATTCCCAGAGGATATGCAGGATCTAGCGTTCATCGATAGATATCATTTTTACCATCCTGGATGGGAAATACCGAAGATGAAATCAGAATACTTCAGTGATAAATACGGTTTTATTGTGGATTATTTAGCCGAATTTTTGAGAAAACTGCGAAGAGAAAATTTCAGTGATGCTGTTCATGAACATTTCAATCTAGGGAACCAACTAAACAAAAGGGATACACGAGCGGTGAAAAAGACTCTCAGTGGATACTTGAAGATATTACATCCGGATGGAGATTACACTAAGGAACAATTAGAAGAGTATCTAAAGTATGCAATGGAAGGGAGACGAAGAGTGAAAGAACAGCTAAAAAGAATTGGTGGATTGGAGTACAGGTCAGTTGACTTTTCCTATATCGATTTAGAAACAGAACAGGAAAAATTCGTTGAAGTGCTAGAGGAGGCAGAAGAAAAAATAATACCCAAAGATACACCGAATCCTGGTACCGTTTACACCATTGGGAAAGAGGAGATGAAAAATCATCTTTTTAGAATTGAGACTCAGTCAATATCAGGTAAAGGAAAAAAGAGTATGATGGGGTCTCCCGGAAAAAAAATGAAGGAATGTTTCCAAACTGCTTATGATTATCTAACTGCTAACATGAGAAAATTCTCAAAAGATGACACCTTAGATGATTACAATATAAATGTCCAAATAGTAAACCCTACACAGGGGGATGAAGGGGCAGAGACAAGTGTTGCATTTTTAGTAGGTATGATATCAAGTATTCTTGATAAGTCCGTTAGGGCACAGTTGGTCGTACTGGGAGATATGAGCATAATGGGGGAATTGAATGCTGTAGCTTCGATAACCGAGCAATTACAATTGGCTATTGATTCTGGAGCAAAGAGAGTGCTCATTCCTGCCAAGAACAGAAAAGATTTTGATAAGATACCTCCGGAGATACTAGATGAACTTGAATTGAGCTTTTATAAGAATCCTGAAAAAGCAGTTGAGAAAGCTTTAGATTTAGAATGATTTTATAGTGTTTGGATTCTTAAGAAATAAAAGGGGAAAAACGATGGAACGTGAGGTTGATATTGAAGAGATTGAAAACAAAATAGATTCACTCGAATCGTTCATTGAGCAATACATCAAATTAGAAAAGAAGACTGAGCGACCAAAGAATATCTTCTCTATACTGAGAGGTCCTAGAGAGGGAAAGTATCAGGCTGCACTTGCTTACTTTTTAGATCCTGCGCAACCTCATGGATTCAAAGGTGCGATCTTGAAAGCTTTTCTACAATTGATAGAGAAAAAAAGTGGCGATCCTCTCGAAACTTATTCCTCAAGAGTCAAAAATGATCATATCGAGATCAATACAGAGATAAATATCAAAGGTGAAGAGGACGAGTATGGAAGGATCGATCTCATCATAGCAGGAGGTCCCTCCTCAAAAGACCATCCAGAGTGGGCTATTTTCATCGAGTTGAAAGCTGGAGCCTCAGAAGGTGAAGAACAGACCAATAGATATGCTAATGGAGAATACTGGAACTTCAACTGGTTTGGTAACAACACTTTGAGTATAAACAGATTGAACGAATACGAATATGTTTACATCAGAAAAGAAAGAGAAAAAGAAGCTAAAAGTGATGTGTTTGAATCTATATCGTGGGCTGATATTGTTAGGGCTTTTGAGAAAAAGATCGAAAAAGGAATTTTTGATTATCCTCACAGAAGTGTAGTTCAATTTTTGGACTTTTTGCGATCTTTGAAGGAAGTGGAAAACATGGGAGATGAATCGAAAGAAAAAGAGTTAGAGCTTATCGAGGAGCGTTTAAAATTGTACTTTGGTCAAAAGGAGCTCATTGAGAAGGTAGAAGAGGCTAATAGACAGTTTCAGCAGGATTTTGATGAATTATCCCAACATATACATGAAACCTGGGAAGATAGATTGGATGAGATCTACGATTTCTCTAGTTCTGATTGGATAACCATTCCCTCTAGACGAAAATATGAAAATATACTCCCCAAATATTGGTTTCGGGAACCTTTAGAAGAAAGTGAAAATACGATGAAAATTTTCTTTAGACATTTTCCTACTATCGATCAATTGCGAAAAAAGGAACTAAGCTTTCGTCTCAGGCTTCCTCCAGCGAGGAAAGTTCAAATAAATAAATTTCATTCAGACAAGTCTTTTAACGAACTGTTTTGCGAAAAACTTGTAGCGAACAAAGAAGGGTTGAAGAGAACGCTTGAAGATGTTAGAGGTACTGAGTTCTCTCTTGGGACCGCTAGTGCCCTGATTGAAAAGAGATATGAACTAGATGAGAAAAATCTGTACAACTCCTATCTGATAAATCTAGAAAAAGCTTGCGAGGAATTCTGTGAGAATGAAGGATTAATCGAAGTTGTGAATAAATGTTTTGAAGAAGCTTACAGAGAAGAATTTGGTAAAGAGCCTGAAGGGGAAAAAGCTAGCTCGTTGAAAAAGAAATGATAACTCAATTCTAAAGAGTACATTAACTAGCCATATTCCGAATTCCATTACTTATTCCAATTCGATTTCGACCCTGCAGTAATCACTTGGACCACACTCCTCAGGATAATTTTTCGTACACACTTTGACATCATCAACCAAGCTTTTAGAAGCGAACACGAAATCCAGTTGGCGGATTGCAGTTTCTGGAGACTGAT
>JAFDTP010000212.1 GCA_019594195.1 Thermoplasmata archaeon | reverse complement strand
TTTATAAGCCATTCTCCTTTGTTGTAGTTTGCAGAATTTGGTGTAGTCCCTTGGGTGAGAGAGTCGGAGAAAGAGATCTCATCACTACCTATTTCTCCGTGGATCCAAAACTGCCATCCGTCCATATCAGGAGCATATATCTTTTCTGCTATCTTTTCTATGTTTTCATGGAGGGTGTCGAGTATATCTTCCTTCGCTTCCTCGAAAGTCATTTCCCGGCTCTCGCCTCCGGACTTAGCTTCTTTTTCGTTTTCTGCTTCCGCACTCATCTTATCACATACTATACAATACGCCCGTAGTATATAAATGTAACGGTAAGGTATGGTAAGGTATGTTAGGTTTGTTGTTGTGTAGTGCCTATTACTTGTTTTTCCTAGCTTTCTTCAACAATAATTGTTCGGTTTCCGGATCAACATCCTGTTTCACTTCGTTTCTGGGAATCCAATTGTCTTTGGGATCGCCTTCACCAAAGGAATTATCGAAACCGCCCGTTTTTACCGTGTATGTTTTTCCGTCATGTTCTATCTTACTTGTTGTGACCGTGGAATAGGATCTAGGGCTTTTCTTAGTGGATTTCACCTTCATGTTTTTCAGTTTTTTCTTTTTCTGTTTGTCCTTTTCAATTTTCTCCGAATGATCTTTCATCACTTTTGCTTTTATCTGGGATGCAGTAAATTTTTCGCCACTTTCATAATTTTCTGCATTAATACCATCTATCCCAGTTCCTCTTATCCTCTCTCTTCCTTGGTACTCTTCTATAAATTCGAGAGTGTCCTGTTGTTCTTCATTCGGCCTGCCTTCAATGTCAAAAATTTTCTTTGTCCCATGTCTCCAATCTCTTTTTTCCACCTCCATTATTACTGGTTCCTCTTTCTGTTTTTCCTTTTGTTTTTCTATATATTCACTCATATTATTCCCTCTCGATTTTATATTGGATACAGTTTCGCTTGAGTCGATTTTAAGCCCTCCTATTTCTTTTCCTTTTATTTGTGGCCTATCTAAACTCTTGAATGATATCTGCTCTCTCTTCGGATCGTAAGTGCCTTTATGTGTCTCGCCATCAACAGTTACTTCAGCAAGATACTTTACCTTGTCGAAGTCCTCATCATACACTGCTGTTATCTCTATATCGAACTCTTTTTCAAAGTTCTTACCTTCCTTCACTATTGTGGTAGAATAAGTATTATCTACACCCTCTGGGTCGTCTTCAATTTTTGTAAGCTCTATATTATCAGCATCCAATTCATCAGGATCGTACATCATTTCTTCCGTAGCGCCTAAATCATCTTTGTTGATTTCATCTATATCTATGTCTTCCGGCAATTCACTCTTACTCACAGATTTATCCTGCGGCCCACTTGCTGGACCTAGATAAGCAACGGTCTCAGTCTTTACGCTCCCTCCTTCTCGTTCAGACTTCTGCAAGTATCGATAATACCTCTCACTTCCAGGCGGAATTTCCTTCGTCCTGACATAAGTCATCTTATCGATATATTATACGTAATGCCTATTATATAATTTT
>JAFDTP010000123.1 GCA_019594195.1 Thermoplasmata archaeon | reverse complement strand
TACGAAGTGAGTGCCACATACAATGACGTTTCATCTGAGACCATAAACGTTACTGTCGAACCTGCAGATCCTGAAGTTTTGGTATTCATCGAGACCCCGGAAGAAAATGAGATAATAGAGGGGGAAAAAGCAGAATATACTGTCCAGGTTCAGGATGCTTACGGTAACGTTCAACCCGACGGTGAATTCAATATAGCCTTGGATGTTGATGGTGAAAGAAGGCACTCGACTTTCATCCATGACGGCGAAGCCGAAGCTACTCTAGATTGGTCGACCACCAGTGACAGGCAGGGCGAGTTCACAATAGAAGTCATAGAGATCGATACCGCCGGTGGCCAGTTAACCCCTGACGAAATAATATTGACTGTCAATGAAGAGGATGAAGATATGTTTCATAATATCCTCTTCTGGGTGATACTTGTTGCATTCATAATGATGGTTCCTCTGACCATATTCTATGCATGGAAGGCTGTCGATCAAAATTTCGGCAAAGTGAAACCACAGTCCCATGAGTGGAAGAGGGAAAAAGAAGACGACGAAACCTCAGACCAATAGTTAAAAAACCGATTCATTCTTTTATCTTTATGCTTTGCCTTTAGATTCCCCTTTCACCACACCAGAGGCGACCATATGACTTATCCGTATAGGTTCAGGTAGCCTCCCCCTCACTGTAAAATCCTCGATCATCTTTCTTGCTTCCTTTATATCCAGACCTTCTTTCTGTATGTAAATAGACTTATACTCAGTTTCGATCTCGTATATCTTTCCTTTCTTCAATATCTCTAGTTTTTTGTCCCATCGTTCAAAATGATGTTGGAGGGCGAGTTCTATCTTCTCGAAATCTGGTTCTTTCCTAGATATCGAAATTGAGGGGATCTTTGTAGACTCAGATAACTCCTCGAAATCTATCAAGTTGAAACCTCCTACCGCAGCACCGTCGATGAACAAGACGTTAGCTTGGTCAGAGAATCTCGATTCGGATATCATCTCTGATAACTTTTCAGTCGCATCGTTTCCGTCAACCTGTACCTTAGAAGAGAGTATCCCCTCTAGATAATTGGGTGCTCTAACCACGCTTCCTATGACCATCACTTTCTCTTCTGAAAAATCGAAAGGAGCGTCATCGATACCTATCGCTCTGATCTGGTCTTTAGCCATTATATCATATCTCAGTAAAGGGAAAGATCTCCGGTGACTTCGTCGACTAGCCCGTTAGGTCCTGGTCCTATGCCCAGGCAGGTCCTAGTACCCTTTTTAACCTCGGTCAGACCTGCATCTGAAACCAGCCTCGTAGCTAGACCTCTCCTTTCCGCCTCACCTTTCAAAGACTTCAACTCTTGTAGATCTTCACATCGTACCAAGACTTTCTTCTGACCCTCGTTCATCCATTTTCTGAAATGATCTTTGTTACCTTTCTCACTTTCCAGAGCGCAGCTCACCGAGGCGTGAGAAGCTTGAACTGCTAGCTTACCTGGAGACAAATCTAGGTCATCTCTAACAACTATCACCATCTTATATCCGAATTTCATAATAACACTCTCAAAAGTCTTTCTCTCTTTCGGCTTCCGCCTTTTTGAGTTTTTCTTCTATTTTTTTTAGTTCTTCTTCCAGTTCCTGCTTTTTCTCCCCATCTGAAAATTTAATCCTTTCCTTCAACGCCCCTCTTCTCTTAGCAAGTTCTTGGAGTCTTCTAACCTTATCTTTTCCTTCGTTTTTATGTTCAGTAACATCAGGTCTATCCCTTGACAATTTAGAAGATATGATTGCCAAGAACTGGTACCTTCCTCTATACCAGCCAACAATGAAAAACAGAAATGTTAAAGAGACGAGAGATATCCATAGATTACTTGCGACGAACAATCCACCGTTTATTGGTATGTTTCCGAGTATAAATCCTATCGATACGAATATAGCTCCGCTAATACCTATACTGAAAGCTATCCTATACAGCATGTCCAACCCCTCATCGAACTCACCTTTAGCCGGGAAAACCGCATTTATCAGGGTATACCCTGGAAGAAAGAACATGAACAATATGGTCAGAGTCAATCTTATCATAACTAACCTCTCATCTGCATATAAATAAAAAGATTTTTCGCTTTATCAATCGAACTCATCATAAATTTCTCCAACCAATTCTTCCAAAATATCTTCTAGGGTTATGATCCCGTCGAAATTTCCGTTTTCGTCTCTTACGACTGCTAGATGTATCCTTTCCTTTCTCATCCGCTGGAAAACTTTGGTCGCATCCTCTTCGTTCTTGACGAAATAAGGCCTTCTCATATGGTCCTTAACTTCGCCCCCTTCTTTACCGAGTATCTCTTTGCTGTAAAGTATTCCAACTACATCGTTCGAATCGTGCTTGGTAACGGGTATCCTGGTAAAACCGTGATCTTTTATGAATTCCGCTGCCTCTTCTATGGAAAGATCGGCATCCATGGCATAAGTTTCCTCTTGAGGAACTTTGATCTCCTTAACTTTCTGATCTCCGAATAAGAAGACTTTATGGAGGATATCCTTCTCTATCTCTTTGATGATACCTTCTTCCTCCAGCATAGACGCTAGGTGGATAACTTCCCCCTCTGTAACTAAAAGTTCATCGAACTTGGTCTTACCTCCCAACACGTTGATAAAGAAGTCGGATATCTCGTTAAGGGCGTTGATCAGCGGTTTTAAACCGATCGACATGTAGTATATCAGAGTAGCATTTTTTTGGCTGAACCTTTTTTTATTTTTAAGAGAAAATCCCTTTGGCGTGATCTCTCCGAATACCAGAAGTATAAGTGTCAAAATGCCACTGGCCAAGGAGATCGCCCAGTTACCTATAAGATCTCTTACCATGACCGTCACTATCGTCGGTGCTGCTACATTGACAACATTATTACCTATAAGTATGGTAGTTATAGTCTGATCCATGTGTTCTTTAAGATATTCTATCTTTTCAGCGTTCTTTTCTCCTTTCTGTTTCATCCTCGAAATATCTACCTTATCCAAGGCTGTCAAAGCTGTTTCTGTTCCAGAAAACCTACCGCTCATGTAAAGGCAGAGGATTATGGCTACAATATATATTATAACTATCCAATTCATTTCCCTGTGCACCAATAAAGATTAGATTAGGATATATTTTTTACCCCGCTCTTATATCTCTCAACAGTTCTTCGAGGTAATTTTTACTCTCAACCAAGTCCTCTATACTTCTTCCTTCGATGACAAAATTACCTCTGTAGTCTTTTAAGGATTTTAGAGCACTTCTCAAATCTATGTCCCCTTCGCCCAGTTTTAGATGTATATCGTCCTCACCAAAGTTATCATGGATATGTATATTAACTGGCGAAAGTTCTAAAAAACCTTCTAGCTCATCTGCGGTGTATGCGTGACCGATGTCGAGACAGAAGTCTATGTCGACTTCGCCGAGAAATTCTCTCGTCTCTTCTACAGTACTGCACATAGTGAGCCACATCTCAGGCAGGTTCTCTAAAGCGACATCTACGCCGATATCTGATGCAAAATCCTTCACCTCTCTCAAAGAATCCTTGGAATTATCAACAGCGCCTTCCCAATAAATGCTAAGAGGTGAATAAAGACCGGGATGGATCGTGACAAGCTCTGCATCTATCATTCCGGCCATCTCTATGGATTTTTTCACTTCTTTGATACTAGCTTTTCTAATCTCGTTATTTATACTAGCTAAATTTATATCATTCAAGGGTGAATGGACTTGTATCTTCAGGTCGGAGGTCGACAGAGCATCTCTTACCCTTTCCCGATATTCCCAACCGTGGTATTTTTCGGCCAGTATCTCCCATCCTTTGAATTCTTTCTCTACTCTATCCAATACCTCGTCGAATGGTTTTAGACAGAATTTTGGATTTGAGACCAGTATCATCTTATTCCTCCGTTTCGGTAAGATCTTCGATGAGTTCTTCGATGTTTTCGCAGATTATTTTGACTTCTACTTCACCTAAGGCCCTTTCTTCATCGGAAAAGTTCACTTTAGCCTGACATGTCGCTTGCTTAGATAAAGAAAAGGAACATTCGTTTCCGGCAGTCTTATCTTTCAGGTATGATCTAGCAGTATCTCTTATCTGCATATCTTCCAAGATCGTTTTGAATCTCGTGAGATATCTAGAATTCCCCGTGATACTTTCCTCTCCTAACTCCCATTGAGTTTTAGGAAAGACATTAGAAACACATTGGACAAGCTTCTCCTTATCCTCGGTCGGATATATATCACAGCTTATCTTTACCTCGAAGTCGAACTCGTTCAATTCCATCCTGATACAGATTAAGGCGTGATGTATATAAGGATTGGTCTTTAAATTTTTCAACGGTCTAGAGATTTGGGTAAAAAATTTTATCTCGTATCAGGGCTAAGACCTCTTCCTTTGGGGAGAGGATACAGCCCGATAGTAGGGAGAAAAATTTAAAGACCAATCCTTATATACATCACGCCTTAATCTGTATCAGGATGGAATTGAACGAGTTCGACTTCGAGGTAAAGATAAGC
>JAFDTP010000198.1 GCA_019594195.1 Thermoplasmata archaeon | reverse complement strand
TTAGAAAATGAATGATTATTTCACCCGATACCTCCCATCAAAATCCATAAACTCCACCACATCCTCGTCCCTCAACACCTGCAACTGCTGCCTGATCTTCGTCTTCACGTGCTCGTTCTCGGGATGCAGTTCCTTCAACCGTTCCTCAAACCCGTACATGTCCTCTAGAGTGAACTCTTTCTCATCTAGATTCCTAACACACTTCAACACATCGTTGGTCCACCCTTTAGAAGAAAGGCTCTGATCCTCCATAAAATCGAATCTATTCCAGTGCTCTCTCACTTCATTCCTATCCTTAACCTTTCTATCTTTTACTATATACAGCTTAGCTTCGTCTGGCAGCTCTCCTAATAAGATATTGGATCCAACCCATCCACTTCTTCTAGCGTCATCGGAAAGAGGTTCTCTAGCTTCTACGAAATCAGGTGTCAAGAAATAGCCGGGAACTATCATCAGATCTTCCACCGAATAATCATCACTATCATAGCGAAGAAAGGCCCAGTTGGGAGATTCACCTTTCTTTATCCTCTTAACCTTCGGCTCATAGGCTGAATTGGCTACCTTGTTCCCAAAACTTCTAGACTTTGCTTTCAACTGGTAATTTTCTTCACAGTTTGGACAGGTGAAGTCTTTAACCTTCGTGTTGTCCGGTAGCTTTCTTAGATCATCAGATGTACAGTTAGGACAATACATCTCCTCGTCAAACCAATTTTCCGTTAAAACTCTAGCTATCTGAGCGGCTGACTTGTAGTCCTCCGCTTTAGATTCATCCATCGAAAGTTCCATCGATTTTGATAATTGCATTTAAATGATCTATATTTTTTGGTTATAACTTACTTACAGCATCTTATAACCAACTTTAAACTATCTTTTTATCTCTAATTCTTTTAGATCGTTAAGATACTATAAAATTACTAGATGAACCATATTTCGAGTCACCATCCTTTACCCTTTACCACGAAGATTCACTTCAGCTTTTGAAAAGAGTTCCATCCAATTCAATTGATATGATATTTGCCGATCCACCTTACAGGCTCTCAGATGGGGGTTTTACATGCAGTGGAGGTGAAAGAGTTTCAGTCAATAAAGGAGATTGGGATACTCCGGAAAGCTTTCAAAATGACCTCGAGTTCCACAAGAATTGAATCTCTCTGTGCAGAGACGCGTTAAAAGAGAACGGTACTATATGGATAAGTGGAACTTATCATTCGATATACAAATGCGGTTATCTGCTTCAAAAATTAAATTACAGGATTCTAAATGACATTTGCTGGTATAAACCGGATGCTCCTCCTAATCTCAGCACTAGATACTTCACAGCATCCCATGAAACACTGATATGGGCTGCCAAGAGTGAAGAGACAGACCACACATTCAATTACGAGGAGATGAAGAATGGTTACTTTCCAAAGGACAACTTAAAGAAACCTTACAAGCAGATGCGTTCCGTCTGGTCTATACCGACAACGCCGCAGTCAGAAAAACGCTTCGGTAAACATCCAACTCAGAAACCTTTAGCTCGTCTAAACAGGATAGTTCTTTCCTCCACGAAGAAAAATGATCTTATCCTTGATCCTTTCACTGGGTCCTCTACAACAGGAATAGCTGCTTACCAGAACGACAGAGAGTTCATCGGAATAGATTCTAACCAAGAATTTCTAGACATCTCGATCGAGAGATTCAAAAAAGAAAAGGAAAAAAAGAAGCAGAAAGACCTGACTGATTTTTAAGTTTCTTCCCCGATAACTCCCTCTTTCAATAGCAGATCCTCGATCCAATCTTTCTCATGTTCGGACTTAAGAGAGGAAACAGTATCTACCAACTCTTCGTCACTACCGGATTCTAT
>JAFDTP010000068.1 GCA_019594195.1 Thermoplasmata archaeon | reverse complement strand
AGAGGTAGAGGAGATCATCGATATCCTCTCTAATATATTTGTGGAGTTGAAAGAAAAGGTTTCCGATCCTATAGAAGAAGCTGAAGATCAGATGGGAGAATTGAGTTATCCTCTTTTGATGAGATTTGAACTGCTGATGTTCCTGCTCGAGAAGAGAAAAAGCAAGGATGTAGATCAGAAATTTGAAAAATTATTGTCTAAACTGAATATTGACTGAACTCTATTTTAGATTTCTAAAAACTAAACTTCTTTTCTCGCTTGTTCATATAAGAAATAATAGAGGAATGAAGGGTTTTTGGCTGAGTATTCCCTTTTCAATCAATGAACTTGATTTTCAGATCATGGGTTGAACAGGAAATACATGGGTCATAGGCTCTGACTAGCATCTCTAAAGTAAGTTCAATTTCATCCTCAGATTTTTCTCCTATCATATCAGGGACCATTTTTTCCATATCTCTTTGTATATTTCCATGATTTTGATTAGTTGGTATTATGCAGTTCGCATCTGTACATCTTCCTTCCTCATCATAGGTATAATCATGGAAGAGGATGCCTCTAGGCACTTCAATTGCACCTACACCTCGTCCTGCTTTTGGCTCGACATCGGGTTTGTGATGTAAACCTTGCTCTTCCAATCCTTTATCTAACACCTCATCGATAATCTCTATAGAGTCTTCGACGCTATGTACAACTTCAACAAGTTGAGCTATAGTATTCATGTAGGGATTGTGACAGGTCGGAGAAAGACCGAAATCCTCTGCAATTTCTATAGCTAATGGGCTTAGATTGTCATAATTATTGTTGAGTCTAGCTAGAGCACCGACCATGTAAGATTCACGATTATTTTTTGTATACTTTGCAGTAGATTGAGGTACGACGTATTCATTGGTTACTGACATGTAATCTTCGACAGAGGTGGTTCCACTATCTGATGAGACTATTTCTCCATCATAGAGCGGGTATTCTTTATCGTGCGTCAAAGATATGAACTCCGTTTCCCTTTCAAAATCAGGCAATTCAGATGATAGGCCTTTTACAAAGGATGCTACATTCTTTAGATCAGTGATCGAATCTTTTAATTCAGATCTTAATTTTTCAAGTTCCATCGGTGAGGGTATCTTCGAAAACCCCCCTGGTATCAAACGGCGAGGATGTGTAGTTCTACCACATATTATTCTAGACATCTCGTTAGCTAATTTGTGTATCCCAATGACGGTCTTGAGCTCTTCAGGATGTGACGAGGTCATAGGGATTATAGAGTCCTTCCCAGCTAGATCGGGAAGGGCGAGATAACCGATGTGTAGGATGTGGCTCTGCATATTCTCTCCATGTAGAGCTAACTTTCTCAGTATCTCGTCCTGTTCGGATATCTTGATATCCATAGCCGATTCCGTCGCTTTGAGAGATGTAAGAGTATGCCCAATTGAACAGATTCCACATATCCTAGATGTGATCTGAGCCACTTGGTCGTAGGGTTTGTCTTTTACAAGGGCTTCAAAATATCTAGGTGCCTCTGAAACCTCCCACAGAACTTCTTCAAGTTCACCTTCTTTCGCATTGATCAAAATATTACCATGTCCTTCTACCCTGGTCACGTGTTCTACTTCTAAATCAACTTCTTTCATTCTGATACCTCCTTTTTCAATAAATCATTTTCATCTATGAGCCTTTCAAGGACCTCGATATCCTCATAGGAAAAGACTTTAGCTGCTTCGAGTACCTCTTTTCTAGTGAAGTCGTTCTCATCGAATGCTTGGAGGCCAAATTTTAGCACATCCTCATTGCTTGGAACAGTGAAACAACCTTCGCATGGGTCTCCACGTCGAGTGCAGAAAGCATCACATCCAGCAAAGGTGATGGGGCCCAAACAGAGTATCCCTCTTGAAAGGAAACATCCGTCTTTTTGATTTGGACATTCAGAGCAAACTGACACTCCGTCTATATCATAATTCAAGCAAAGCTCAGCAAAACTGCAGTCACCGCTTATCTGACAATTTCTACAGTCCTGTTCGTGTTCAGAAAGCAATAATTCGAGAACTTCTCTTCTTTCATCATAAACCACTTTGTTCTTCGTAGATACTTCCAACCCATCTGAGACCGGCAAAGTACAGCTGGACTCAAGATTTGGTTCTTCGTTATTATCGTCGATTATCTCAACGACACATATTCTACATCCTGCGGGCCTCGTATCCGAATTTAGTTCATTCAGGCATAATGTTGGAATCTTTATACCATTCTCTTTAGCAACATCGTACACTTTCTGTTCGGTTTTGCATTCATATTGTTCATCATCGATTATGATATTCATTTTATTCCTCCTCCGAGATATCACATCTAAGACAGCGTTTTGCCTCTTTTACAGCACAATCCCTATCCATACATTGAATAACTTCCTTGAAATTACCTTTTCTTTCTTCTGAAGGGGTCGATTGTAATTCTGCTCTAGGGATATAATGTTCGTTATCAGGTGCCTCCATGGAATACTCGTATGTATTGATACTTTGCAGTTTTTCCATCCTTTCTTCTCCCATGAGTTCAACATCTATCTCCTTAGCGGCCTTTTTACCATGACCAACTGCTTCGATAACCGTTGCAGGACCCAAAACCGCATCGCCTCCAGCAAAGATTTTTGGTTGACTGGTCTCCATCGTGTAAGGATCGACTTTCACCCGTCTTCCTCTCTCATCAGTTAGCTCATCTGCTAATTCTTCTGCAAAACTCGTATCTACCTCTTGACCGATAGCGGTTATTATGTTATCAGCTTTGAAAATGACTTTCTCGTATTCAACAGGTACTGGTTTTCGTCTACCCCACTTGGTGTATTCACCCATTTTGGTTTTCGTGAAAACCATACCTGTGGCTCTACCATCTTCAACGATGATCTCTTCAGGAGACAGAAGGAAATGGAATTCTATACCTTCCTTTTTTGCTTCTTCGATCTCTTCTGGATAGGCCGGCATATCGACTTCTTCTCGCCTATAAGCGATTATGACTTTTTCACATCCAAGTCTATTTGCCGTTCTAGCCATATCGACAGCAACGTTTCCACCACCAACTATCAGGATGCGGTCTCCTAAATCGATCTCTTCTCCTTTATTTACCTTATCTAAAAGTTCCATACCTTTCAAAATTCCCGGTTTATCTTCATTTTCTAGGTTAAGAGAACGATCGTTTTGTGCTCCTATACCGAGGAAAACCGCATCATGTTCATCCTTTATTTCACCGAAAGATATGTCTTTTCCCACAGATGTGTTAAGTTCAACATTGACACTTAGATCGATTATCTGTTGAATCTCCCAATCGAGCACATCTCTCGGAAGCCTGTATTCAGGTATACCCCATCTGAGCATACCACCGAGTTTAGACTGAGCTTCATATATGGTGACTTCATGACCTAATCTTTTCAAGAAATAGGCAGTAGTGAGGCCAGCAACGCCCCCACCAACAATACCTACATGTTTACCGGTCGGATCGAGTCTTGAAGTCTCGGGTCTATAATCAATCTCATCAGAATAAACCTTGTCTGCGCAATATCTATGTTGAGCCATGACTGAAACTGATCTGTCCAGTTGACTACGCTGACACCTATCTTCACAAGGATGGTCACAAACTCTACCGCAGATTCCAGGGAATGGATTATCTTCTCTCTGTATTTCATAAGCTTCTCCAATTCGTCCTTCTTGTATCAGGCTAAGCTGTGCGGGAACATTTGTGCCTGCTGGGCAAGTGTCCTGACAAGGGGATATGAACAAAGCAGCGCAAGAAGATGCGGGACATTTCTTTTTTTCGATGTGCTGTTCATATTCGTCTCGGAAATACCGAAGTGTTGTGAGGACAGGGTTTGGAGCAGTTCCACCTAAAGCACAAAGTGATCCATCTCTGACTTGTTTTGCTAGATGCTCTAGTGTATCAAGATCTTTCATCTCGGCTTCACCCATAACTATACGTTCCAGGATCTCCAGCATCCTTCTAGTACCCATCCTACATGGAGTACATTTTCCACAAGATTCATCGACACAGAATTCTAGAAAATACCTAGCGATATCGACCATGCAGGTATCCTCGTCCATGGCTACCATCCCACCGGACCCTACGATCGAACCGAGTTCATCTAAATTCTCGTAATCTACTTCAACATCAAGATAATCAAGAGGTATACATCCTCCAGATGGACCTCCTGTCTGCACAGCCTTGAAATCTCTGTCATTCTGCATACCCCCTCCTATCTCATATATTATGTCTTTCATCTGGGTGCCCATTGGGATCTCCACGAGACCAGCTCGTTTGATGTTACCAACAAGAGAGAAAACTTTTGTTCCTTTGCTTTTCTCGGTCCCCATGTTGCTGAACCAATCTGCTCCCTTCTCAAAGATAAGAGGTAGATTGGCCCAAGTCTCCACATTATTGATGTTTGTGGGTTTTTCGAAAAGACCAGAATTAGCTGGGAAAGGAGGCCTTGGTCTCGGTTCTCCTCTGTTTCCTTCGATGGAACCCATCAAAGCGGTCTCCTCACCACAGACGAACGCTCCAGCACCTTCCATTATTTTTAGTTCAAAAGAAAAGTCACTACCCATGATATTTTCACCGAGGATGCCGTATTCCTCTGCATCTTGTATGGCCTTTTTTAATCTCTTTATAGCTAGTGGGTATTCAGCTCTTACATAAATGTAGCCTGTTGTGGCACCTATGGCATAACCACCGATTATCATACCCTCTATAACGCTGTGAGGATCACCTTCTAGAACGGCACGATCCATGTATGCTCCAGGGTCTCCTTCGTCGGCATTACAGATAACGTATTTTTGATCTCCTTCAGCATCCCTAGCAAACTGCCACTTTAATCCAGTAGGAAATCCAGCACCGCCTCGTCCTCTGAGACCGGACTCCTTGACTTCTTCTATCACTTCTTCAGGGGTCATTTTATTTAGGGCATTAAAGGCAGATTGGTATCCACCTCTCGCGCTGTATTCTGTAATAGATTCAGGATCTATTACACCACAGTTTCTCAGAGCAACTCTGACCTGTTTGGATAAAAATGGTATCTCGTTTAGAGAGGGGATGTCTTCAAACTCCCAAGAAAATTTTATCCGTCCTTGCTCACATTCAGACAATTCATCACTCAACTGGCCTAAAGCATACTCTTTAAGTGGTCGACCATTGATGAGATGCTCGTCTAAGATCCTTTTCATCTTATTTTCATCGATGTTACAGTAAGTTATTCTTGGTTTATCTGGCAATTTTATATCTACCAATGGTTCAGCATGACACATTCCGATGCATCCAACTGATTTCACTTCAGGTACGCCTATAGATTTCAACTTAGATCGTATATCTTTTTTCTTTAGATATTCTTTAGTGAAATCTACAACATCCTCCGCACCAGCGGCTATACCACATGTTGCAAATCCAAAAATTATCTGTGGGTTATCTGAGTAAATTTCTTGCTCACCTATTTTAGCCATTTCCTCTAAATCTTTTATAGTTTTTACAGTCATATTCTCACCTATTCATACTCCTCCAAAATACCTTCTAATTCTTTAGTACTGACTCTACCATAGGTTTCATCATCGATACTTATCACAGGTGCCAGTCCACAACATCCGAGACATCTTACCTGTTTGAGAGAAAACCTTCTATCATCTGTTGTTTCATCAACATCGATCTCCAAAATCTCCTTTAACTCTTCCAAGATATCCCTGCCGCCCTTAACATGGCACCCTGTTCCCATACAAACAGATATTTTGTGTCGTCCTGGAGGATGGAGTTGAAATTGAGTGTAAAATGTAGCAATACCATATAGATTAGTATAACTGACCTCTGAGGATTCTGCCAAGTATGCCATATGCTCATCTTTGAGCCATCCATATTTTTCCTGTGTCTTCTGAAGAAGCTCGATCTTCTGGTGTCTAGGTTCATCGATGGACCTCAAGATGTTATCTAATTCTCTCTTTTCCTTCCAAGATAATTCTTCTTCAACATTGTTTTCGGTCATTATTCCACCTCTCTAAGTTTTCTAGCTAGATCAACCCTCTCCTTGATCTTCGATTCCTTTGTTGTAGGATAATTACCGCCACCGCTTAAACATCCATTCAAACAAGGAAAAACATCAACAGGGCCCTTTTCTAAATCGCTATCAAGCAACTCTTCTTCCAGTCCTTCTGTTATGTTAAAACTTTCCTTCTCATCAGGTATTCCAGGATGCTTAAAAACATTGTCTGCAACCAACTCGTCATATTCACCTTTTGAATGGTCTACAAAACCAATATCTAAATCCATGCCGTTGAATAGATCCTGAAGTTCTGGAGAAGATATTACGTAATCTAATTCTTCTAAACTTTTAAGGCCGGAACAAGGGCTCATCAAACAAACTTTCCCATCTTTTTCAGAAAGTAAAATATTCCATGGTGAATTCTTTTCTTCCACTTCTAAAACACCCATATTTTCTGCTTCAATATGGTTCCGGGCAGGGAGACACCAACTCGCAAGAAGAGGATATTCCGCTCTTTCATCTTTCTCCTGAGACATAGCTAAAAATTTCTCATACTGAAGTACCTTATCGAAGCCTAGCTTTCTCAGACCTGCTATTACATATTTTTCTGCTTGTATTGGATCCATCTCGCGGAGAGTAGCATGCTCCTGTATAAATGAAGCTAACGCGATCGAATCAAGAGCTATAGTAAATTCATTTTTTTTATTTTCCAATTCCTCACATAGATTATCTACAGGGGATTCTGTATATAAAGAATCAACGGGACAGACTGCTACGCATTGCCCACACTGTATACATCCATTAGCGTCAAAACCGATGTCTTGTGGAGTGGATATTATGGTCTCCCAACCTCTTTCTACCGGCCCTAAAGCATCTACACCTAAAACATCTTGACAGACGTTTGCGCATCGCCGACATAATATACATTTGTTAGGATTGTAGTTCACTAAGGACCTTTCATCTATTTCCTTGTCCCGAAGCATCACTTTAAAATCGATATCTTTATTCGTTTCTACAGGTTTTTTGACTAATCTTTTTACAAAGTGAAGAAATCTTTCACCTCTAACAGGACATCCTCTCAAATAATAGTCAACATCAACGACTTCGTCAACCGCTTTAGTTGTGAAATTATCGAAAAGGTCATTTTCATTTATATCTTCTTTATCAGCCTCGGGATAAACTTCTTCTTCAACTTCGTCGATGGTCCAATCTTTTTGGAGCTTGTTAACACAGCCGTTGGAGGCACAGTCTCCGAAAGCGACGATCATATCCGCGTTTGACCTGATCTCTTTTAGTCTTTCCTCGTCTATCGGTCTTTGTATTGAACCCTCTATAAACGCAACATCGTAGTCGTCTGAGTGTTCTTTCATTATCTCTCTGAAGCTGACTATTTCTACTAGATCTAATAGATCTAGAACTTTTTCCTCTAAATTCGCTATCTGGAGCTGGTCTCCTTCACATCCTGCAAAATCAAAAAAAGCTACTTTTGGTTTTTTTGTCATTTTTGTTATGCCTCCTAAGGTCTTTTTATAACAAGGTAGCGGGTTTTAAAATTCTCTACATCGTGAAGTCCCTGGAAAGTGAAGATATCCTTTCGTATATTCTCTGTTTCATCCGTCCCATCACTATCTCTTTCAATCATCTTTGTATTTAACCGATCAGAGTCCTCTTTTTTTGTGAATTTCATACTCTCACTTTCTTAGGAACTATATATTTAGGGTGAGTTAAAACGTCCTTTTAAAGGTTTCGATGTTTTTCGAGTTTATTTACCCAATGTCTATAACCGTGTTATTGGATAAGCTTCTCTTTTGATCTAAAGCCATTCTTCATAAATCTTCGATCTCAAAGTGCCTTTCAAATCATATGTATAAGGAATACTGTGCTTAGACCGAGATATATGCTTATCCCTGTGATATCTTTAACAGTTGTCAATACAGTTACGGTCATCATAGCAGGATCTTTACCCACCTTCTTTATCAAGAAGGGCATCGAACTCCCGATTATCCCCTCAACCAACACATTTACTCCAAGTGCTGTTCCTGCAATAACGGTCAATATCACATTCCATTCAAAGATGTATGCTAAAATTCCAAAAAGGAACCCAAAACAAGATCGTTTATAAGTCCTACAGCTATCTCTTTTTTTCATCGATTTGAATATGTCTCTGAACTGAGCCTTTCCAAGCACAAGACTAAGAATAGAAACGGAAAGGACCTAGTATACCTACGTATCCGCACATATCCGTTATCATCTGAAGAAATGCGGCTCTAGGATCACGACGGCTTCGATAGTAGCTTCATATCAACTGATCACGGTTACGGCTCCAAGATTAAGAAAAACATTAGCAACCATCAAGGGCAGCCTCATCTTTACTACTCGTTTTGGCATTCTGAAGAAAGATTCATCACCAATGGTACCTGAGAAAGAAACGAAACCTTTAGCTACATCGGTGGAAAGAAGTTCGGCGGCAGTATTCAATGTCATGATTCCTTTTAGTAGATGGCCTTCATCAACGACAGGTATCATCTTAAATCTACGATATCTCATCCGCTAAGCGACTTCGTAAGCGGAATCTTCAAGACGTGCAGAATAAACGTTTGTTTCCATAAGGTCCCTAGATAATTTGTTCTTGTTCGAGAACATGAGAGTTATTAAAGCTAGTCATGCCTTTAAGGAGGATGTCAACTTAAACTTAATCACCTCGTAAAATGATACATGCTTACAAACGAATCCAGCTATTGTTAAGCTGTTTCAACACTGGCATTGTGCCCCCATCTTTTGTAAAATTGTTTTATTTTTTGCTTTAGAATGCCAAACCTTTTTGATTGGATTATCAGAACTTGTTTCTGATAAGAGTAGGAATTCATCTTATGAATTCCTGTTTTCAAATGTTACATGCTCCCAGTCAAGTCCTAATCTGTTCAAAGTAGATTTGTACCAAGGTCCTCTATCAGCATAGATTTTCGGTTTGTTTTTACATTTCTTCAAAGCTTCTTCGATGAAAGCCTGAGCATCAATTGATGATCTACCTTGGGATATACAGGAATTTTAAAAAATTCCTTCTATCCTCGGAATTTTCTAATAAAATTCCAAGT
>JAFDTP010000055.1 GCA_019594195.1 Thermoplasmata archaeon | reverse complement strand
TTAACAATCCTCTTGCGAGTGACGCGGAAAAAACTTTCCACTAACACGATTACTCACATACGCTCATAATGCGAGTGACGATAGGAAGCAAAGCTCCCTAAACACTCTCAGAGGCGTTAACAATCCTCTTGCGAGTGACGCGGAAGGAACTTCCACTAACACGCAAGTTTCACTCCCAGCCTCGTTCAACTTGCGAGGGTAGCCAAGCTAGGCCAACGGCGCAGGACTTAAGATCAAACACAGAAGGGTCTGATAAGAAATCCTGTCCCGCAGGGGTCCGTGGGTTCAAATCCCATCCCTCGCATACGCAGGAAGGCGACAGCCTTCCGAAGTAAAGAGGGACGTAAGTCCCTCGCACTTTCCTTATAACTATCGACCTTATCCCAAAAAGATTAGTAAAATATACACCTAATATATTCTCATGACTAATAGGTTGAGAGGGAAAAGAGCTCTCATTACAGGATCTTCTCGAGGCATCGGCAGAGCTATAGCGAAAAAATTCGCTGAGGAAGGAGCGGAAGTAGGTATAAATTATCACTCCAGTGAAGAGAAAGCTAGAGGTGTTTTAGAACTTGTTGAAAAGTATTCTGAAGGTCTATTATTACAGGCGGACGTTAGTAAGAGGGATGATTGTAAAAGAATGATCGAAGAGTTTGTCGAAAAGTTTGGTGGACTAGATATCCTAGTGAATAACGCTGGGATCTTAAAATTGAAGAACTTAGAAGAATCTAGGATCGAAACTTTCGACGAGACGATGGGAGTGAACGTAAGAGGTCCTTTCATGCTTTCGAAGTATTCATTAAAATATCTGAAAAATTCGGAGTTGGCCAGGATGATAAACGTGTCTTCACACTGGGCATTCAGAGGCTCAGATCAAGCTACTTCTTATGTTGTTAGCAAAAATGCTATCATCGGACTGACTAGAGCACTTGCTCTTGAATTGGGTCCCCTGGGCATAACGGTAAATGGAATAGCTCCTGGGACTATAGAAACCGATATGATCGCAGACCGCTACTCTGAAGAAGATAAGAAGAAGAGAGTTGAGGTTATTCCACTCAAACGATTAGGAAAACCGGAAGATATCGCGAACGCGGCATTGTTTTTGGCCTCAGAAGAGGGAGAGTATGTCAATGGGGAAATCATAGGAGTGAATGGTGGTTTGACTATCCATTGATCAGTAT
Source organism: Thermoplasmata archaeon (assembly GCA_019594195.1). The sequence continues at coordinate 11,143 of JAFDTP010000055.1, read as the reverse complement.
TTTTGAAAAGTAAAAGCGCCGAGAAGGGGATTCTAGTCAGAAGCGTAGCTTCTAACAGCTCACTAATCACTGATTAGTTCGCGAACCCAAGAGTTCTCATCCCTTCTCTGAAAAGTAAAAGCGCCGAGAAGGGGATTCGAACCCCTGTGGTGCAAGGCACCACGAGATCTCCAATCTCGCGCCGTACCAGGCTAGGCTATCTCGGCATGTTTTGAGAGCGCCAGGCTATTCTTCGAGATACCGAAGAATGAGTGGAATCTACGATTCCGCGCAAGGCTATCTCGGCATACTGTTAGAATAATCTAAAGACAACTGATATATAATTTATTTCCATTTCTTAGGATAATCTCCAGAAGGTGAGAAAACCCTTTTACTCTCAAATACTATACCTTTCTTCATCTCCACGACCTCTTCTGCAGCATATAGAGCTTTTCCCACGGCGATACCTTCATCTTTAGCTGATATCAATGCCACCATATCACCTTTTGAAAATTTTTCCATCTCCGAAATCCCGGGAGCAGCTAGATCAGCCCCGTTCAGTACTGCACCAGCCGCGGTATCTTTCACTCTTATCTTAGGAAAAATATCAAGCGCGCGTTCGTACGGAAGGAGTACTCGTTTAAGACTATCATTTTTTCCTTCCCAGTAATATTCAAAACCATCTCTGAGATCGTGAAGAGTTATCATATCTTTTTCAGAGAAACCACCGGCTAGAGTCCTCCTAAGCTGCATCATATGTCCACCAGTACCCATAGTTTTTCCTATGTCTTTACAAAGCGTTCTTATATACGTCCCCGACTCACATCGCACCTTTAGAAGTAATTCACTATCCTTATGATCTAATCTTTTTATTTCATGGATAGTACGCTCTCTTCTTTCTCTCTTTACTCCTGCACGTACTGGTGGGGTCTGATATATCACTCCCTCGAATTCCTTTAAGATATCATCTAATTTTCCAAGTTCTATATCTCCATAAAATCTCATCGCTGCTATGTATTCTTTAGGACTGTCGTGTAGTAGATCCATCAATCTGACTGATCTTCCTATACCCATGGGAAGAAGACCCGTAGCGTTCGGATCGAGTGTGCCGCTGTGACCGGTTTTTTCATCTGTTAAATCTCTAACCCATGCTGAAACTTGATGACTCGTAGGTCCCTGGGGCTTATCTAAAACCACCATCGATCGAGGGATCAGTTCTTCGACTGACCTATCTTCAGGCCGCTGTCCCCATCTAGACATGGTGTTTATCTTCTGCTTCACCAACTTCATCTATAACACGTTCTATAATATTTTCTACGATCTCTTCAGGTTTGTACTTTTTTGAATCTACGATCAAGTCGTATATAGAAGTATCTAAAAGGTCGATATCGTAGTATTCTTTGTATCTCTTTCTCTCGCTTTCCTGACGCTTTTTGACCCTTTCCTTTATCTCCTTTACCTCTTTTTCAGAGCCTTCACGTTTCATGATCCTTTTAACCCTGATCTCTAAAGGAGCCTTCAACCAAACTTTAAAACCTTTTTTATCGGATCGATCAAGGAGATGTCCGGTAAGCCTGCCTTCCAGTATTTTTCCTGGCTGAGCTTTTTCTATCATCCTTTCATCAAGCTTTCTATCGACTTCTTCACTCTCCTCAGCCAATTCACTGAACTCTTGTAGATTCATGTTCTTTTTCTTAGCCATCCCTCTGAATACTTCTCCAGACGATACTATGTCCATCCCTGTTTTTTCGGATAAAAGATCGGACGCGGTGGTTGTACCACTGCCCGGAAGACCACTTATGCTGATGATTATCTTATCAAAATGGTTGTTAGAGCTTAAGGTTCTTCCTCCTTCAGACGTTTTTTGAAGTCATGCATCTTTAATACAACCATGAGCACCTGCGTCAATGGTAGTGAGACCAGCATATATACTCCTATCCACTGAGGGAAGGGAAATATACACCAGCCGACTAAAGGCTCTGTGAAATTAGCGTTCAAGGCCCATGGTACCGAAAAGGTTTGATCCGGAAGCCCTCCTACAAACTGCCAGAGCCAGCCAAAGATGATCAATATGAAGAACATGGTGACCGCCATGGCCTTTAGCTGTGGTTTGAAGCTCTGCATAGACATCTGGTTCATCTCTTCCTGTCTCTTCTCGAGCTTTTTAACTTTGCTCTGCTTGTTTGCCCTTTTAGCTTCCATCAGTTCCTTCCTAAACTTACTGCTTATCTTCTGGCTTTCGGCCATCTCGACCCAATCCATCAATTGGTCTCTGATAACCGTAGAAAAGGTTATCATGATGGATCCGGCGAGCATCAAGGTTATTATGGGAAAATCTCCTCCAAAACCTATCACTGGATAAAGAATAGTACCCAGCGCTTCTCCCAGATCATTTCTCAGATCGGGTTGGATCATTATCATCAGTGCGGACAGACCGAAAAATATGTAGATGAACCTTTTCAGACTGAAAATGGGTTTTGTGGGTGAAGAGTCTTCGGATTCTTCTTTTTCCTCATCTTTCGTTGATAACTCTTCCTCTTTGAGTTCATCTTCAGTAGTTTCTTCCTCAGCGATCTCCTCTTCACTTTTCTCTTCTACGATCTGCTCTAACTCCTCTTCAGAAACGTCGTCCTCTTCATTTTTGTATCGAGAAACTATCTGGTTGTAGAGATCCTCAGAGATATCTCCTTCGGCCAACCTTTCGTCTAACTTTCTCAACAACTCTTCATCTTCGGTGATAATACAACACCTCTTGCACTTTCATCTTTACTGGTTCCCGAAGAAATCTCTAAGCATCGGGTGCATCTCCATCATCTGTTCTTTACCTATCTGCTCGTAAAGTTCTGTTAGGATCGAAACTGCTAGGAAGAGACTTATTCCAGTCGCTCCACCTACAGATCCTAGTAAGTCTGATCCGGCACCTACTATGCCTATGAATAGACCACTGAATATCGTTACGGTAGGGATATATCTTTTAAGAACTCTTCTCAGAACCCTTGGATCTCTCCTAAATCCTGGGATCTGCATACCGCTGTCCTGTATCTGATCTGCCACGGATTCAGCGTCCATATTCGTTGTTTCGACCCAGAATTTAGCGAACAGAACACAGGTAATCGCCATGAACAGCATATGCCCTATCACTCTAGCTATGATAGCTAGTTTGGAATGGGACCACTCTACTCCCTCTGGAGAAAGAGCCCCTTCATATCTCTCGGATATGAGCGGTAATAGCCATCCCTGTATTCCTTCTGGAGCGTTAAGATACCATACGGCACCACTTATAGGCTCCGTAGAGCCTTCTTGGAAAACGCCGAGCCAGTCCTGCCCTCCTAACAGCGGGAAGTTCTGGAAGGTCGGATTTGTGTAGAACAGCATAGAGAACAGATTTATGTTGGCTAAAAGCGCGTGGGCTAAAATTATGGGTATAACAGAAGCGTAGATCAGCTTGATCGGATATCTTCCTCTAGCTCCTCTTGCTCTGCCGTGAGCTAAAGGCAGTTCTATCCTGCTTCCCTGTATATATGCAACGATAAGGAGTATCAGTATGGTGAAAATCAATCCCATCACAGGATTTGGCGGTCCTACAATCAGACCTTCTAGTTCACCCTGCATCAGTTCTGCAGAAGAGTAGTTACGCAGTGTATAGATCGTCCTTGGTATCGTACCTGCCGGGACATCTCCTGCCATCTGGGGAGCGCTCTCCCAATTGAAAAGACCCGTGAAAAGTCCCTGGGCTACACCGGCTACGATGAAAAGACTTATACCGCTTCCGATACCCCATTTTGAGATTACCTCGTCCATCAGGAAAATGAAATATCCTCCTATGAAAAGCTGAAGGATTATCAATATCCGGGCAACGAGTAATCCATTACCGGCGAAGTATCCTCCTAACATCGAAACGAAAGCATCAGAGGGTACTAGATAACCATAGACCTGTGGAATTGCCTGGATCAACAACATTATGATCACCAGGAACTTCTGGGTATTCTGGAAAACAGCCTTATCCTCGGGATCTTTCATATCAAGATCTACGATCTCTGCTCCCTGGAAAAGCTGCATGATAATAGAAGCATTAACAATCGGCATTATACCTAGATGTACTATAGATCCCATCTCACCCGCAAATATAGCTCTGAACTGCTCGAAAAGATCGAGAGAAGCTTCCTGGCTAAGACCATAGATCATAACATTGGTCATCACAAAATAAAGGACCAGGATCAGTATCAGCCAGACCATCTTACGACGGAAATGAACGTGGCCTTCGGGTTGCTTTACCGCGGGCATACGGTCTATAATTGGTTTCAGTTTGTAGAGCCGACTTTTTTCCTTTTCTGCCATACAGATCACTTTTCAGAATTATCGGTCAATTCTCCTCCGGCATCTTCTATCTTCTGCTTTGCTTTTTTACTTGAATTTGGAATATTTATCTTCATCTCTTTGGTAGGTTTGCCTCTACTCAAAAGCTTATCGAATCCAGCTTCTTCTAGATCTATCTCATATACTGAATCTTCTTCATGTGCATAACCGAGTTCTAACAATTCATCTAGCATCTCTTCGACCTGATAGATGTTTATCACTTCGTCTTCCTCTATCAACTGCTGAGGCCGAGTGAATCCTTTAGGACCGAAATAATCAGGGTCGTCCTTGGCGAGGGATTTCCATTTATGTTTTCCTAGACCTGCTTTACCTCTACCACCTCTTTCGCCAGCACCTCTACCGTGCTTGACCCCTCGGCCGTGTGATCTTGAACCTCTATTCTTCTTCTTTTTCTTTTTTCCCATGTATATCAGCCTTCCTGATCACTTTCTGGACCTAACATCTTTTGTATCAGTTGGTTTATGTCGTTTCCACGATAACCTAATGCACCACCCATGTTATAAGCTTTTTTGGTACTGCGATAACCACCAGTAGGTGGATTAAGTCTAAAGACCCTGTCTAATCCATCTATTTCACTCAATGTTATCTTATCGGATGTCACAGCTATTGCGAATTGGTCGATCTTATCATAAGAGGTTTTTTTGCTTATCTCATTCTCTAGATCATCTGACTCAATCGTTGACCTGTGCTTTAGAAGGTCCACCATAGTTTCTATATCTATTTCGCCCCATGTGACCAAATCTTTGACTTTATCCAACATACCTTCATAGGTCGCCCTTTCAGGTATTACGGTGCAGTGATTGACTGAATTCAATCTCAACATCTCTAGAGTATCTTTCATCTTTTGGGTTTTTTTTCTTGAGCTCGTCAATCTAACAACAGCGTATGCCATTTATTATCCCTCCTGCTGAGAAGTCTCTTCTTTGGGTATACCTTCGACTATGCCCAATTCTCTAGCCTGATCTTTTCTGACTCTCATCTCGGAGGTCTTTTTCATGGCATTGAATACGGCAAGAGCATAGTTTACAGTAGTTCTGGTCTTTCCTTTAGAGAATCCCCATACGTCTTCTATGCCCGCTCTTTCCAAAATTGATTTAGCGGTATCTCCCACCGCTAGACCTATACCCGATGGTGCGGGTTTCAAAGTGATCTTTACAGATCCGGCTTGACCGCTCACTTCAAAAGGAACGGTATGCGGAGCACCACAGCCGCATTCCCATGAACCGCATCCTCTTCTAATCCTTACCATGTTCAGTTTAGCGTTATCCATACATTTACGGATTGTAGGCCCTACTTCTTTACCTTTAGCTGTTCCAACGCCTACATAACCGTCGTTGTTACCGATGACAGTAGTTACAGTAAATCTGACTCTTCTTCCTGAATCAGTCATCCTTTGGACCATGTTTACGTCAAGGACGTCGTCATCCAATTCAGGGAATAAAGCATCGATTATCTCAGGTTCCTTAACCGGGAGTCTACTCGCGAGAGCATCTTCCATGCTCGTGATCTCACCACGTTTCACTTTCCTGCCAAGTCTTGTCTTTGGTTCCCATCGTCCATTCATCATAATTCCTCCAGTCTAGATTTTACTTCTTCAAATAACTCGTTCGTATCATCATCGATGTGTTCCCCTCTGATACGTTCTTCATCAGGTAGAACTTCTGGATCGTGAGGGACCGAAACACCTGCATCTAATATCCCTTTCAAAGCGGAGAAAAATTTTCCTCCTTTTTCGGGATGGTTAAGACCGATATCGAGAACCGCTTCCTCTATACTTTTCTGCACGGCCTTCTTACCAGCCAGATAGCCAACGAGATAGGCAGCGGGAAGATTAGACCCGTGACCTTCCCAACCTTCGTCTGTAAGATGTTCACTGGAAGCTGATGCCTCCACTCTATCACCGTCTCGATAATATCTAACGAACTGTACTCTTATGTGTTTGTTAGAAGGTCTCACTACCGCTCTTACCTTTCCAGATTTTAGTAATTTCAATCTTTGTCTATAATCCGTTTTACCCTCTTTTCTTCTCTTGAGGGGCATCCTGTATCTTGTACCTTCAGCCATCTTCATTCACTCCTTTGATCTCGTAATCTTCATCTATATGATCTTCCATCTTAAGATGGAGCACCATATCTGACGTATCCTCGAAAGCACCACCTTTAGACTTATTATAAAATTCACGGTAGGTCGACTTATCTATGTGACCTTCGTCTCTCATCTTCTTTAACTCTCTCCTCATAGAGCGTATCCTCTTTTTCCAACTTTCTTTAGAAGACTGCCTAGCATTTTTAGTTCCCTGTCTTTTACCGTAACCTTTCCTTCTACCCTTCTTCTTCTGTTGCTTTTTGTAGTTTATCCTTCCTCTAGAGTTACCCTTCTTAGTTTTCTTCTTGATGACTCCTCTGTTTATAAGTTCTCTGACTTCTTCTCTAGTGATAGCTTCGATAACTTCGTCTAACATGGTGTCGTCTACCCAAACGCGGTCTTTTCCGCAGTCAAGGATTTCTGCCGCCAATCTTTTTTGATATTTAATATCCATCGATGATCACCTTATGACGTTGGATTGAGGACTCTGATGTCTTCGTCCTCAGCCTCCTCTTCTATCTTCAGTCTTTTCCTCATCCCTACACTGTGAGCTATCCGGACAGCCTGCTTATCAGGATCGATATCTTCTAGATCATCAGTATTGTGAACTAAAACTTCTTCAAATCCGGAAGGATGAAGTCCTCTTACTTCTTTTGGTGACCGGAAACCGACTTTAACATTGGAAGGCCTATACTTCTTATTCTGCCTGGCCTGGGAGTGAAGTCCTCGCGGTTTTCTCCAGGTGTTTTTATCGATCTTTGACCTGTAGAACCACTCTTGATGATTGAAATTAGGCCTATTCTTTTTGATCTTCTTTCTTTTCTTCAATAATTCCTCTGTTTCTTCGTCCAGTTCCGGTTTTTTCTTTACTTCGTAATCCTCATCATCTGCCATCTTTGATCACCTTCTAATTCAAGGGTTTACCAGCCTTTTCGGTTATGTAAATCCCGTCCTGAAAGACCCTTGGATCCACATTAGAGATCTTTGTAGCGGATTCTATGTTAGCTGCTGTTTGAGCCACAGCCTCCTTATCGGGTCCTTTGACCGTGATCTCGTTTCCGTCGACTTCAGCTTCGGTCGATCCGATGATCTTCGCCTTTCTAGGTTTGTTCTCTCCTACGAAGTTCTTGATAACCATCATATCTTGTTCAGATGTTACCTCCATGGGAAAGTGGGAGTATATGATCTTTAGTTTATAAACGAAATCTTCTTGAGCACCTTTGATCATATTTTCTAGATGAGATTTAAATGTACCCAATTGGGCCTTCTCTTTCTTGCTGGGCCTCTCTACCTTCAACACAACTTCTTCATCGTTGATCTCTATCTCTATAGTTGGATGAGAGAATTTCTTTACTATCTCTCCGTTCTCTCCGGATACTTTCAACTCATCTTTCTGCTTTTCGACCGAAACGTTTTCGGGCACCTTAACTTTTTCTTCAGACATCAATTCAACTGGCATTATAATCCCTCAGTAAACGTAAGCCAATAATTTTCCTCCTGCTTCTTTACTCTTAGCCTCAGAATGATCCATCACGCCTCTGTTGGTGGTCAATATTAGAACACCGAACCCCTGGGCAGGAAGATATCTTGATTCGTAGTCTTCTATATCGGTATTTTTGACTGCCCATCTAGGTTTGATGACTTTGCATTTATTAATATTGCCGTTGAGGATAACATTGTAGGTACCCCCTCTTCCATCTTCGACGTATTCGAATCTCTCCAGATAACCGTTTTCTTGCATCACTCTGAGAACTCGACCTATGAGTTTAGAAGCGGGTTTGATCTCGCATTCTAACTTTCCGTTCTCTTCTGCGTTGTTTATCTTTGATAATGCGTCATTCAGTGGGTCATGCTTCATTTTTTTCACCTCATGAGTGTTTTTTGAATCCAAGATCCTCCGCGATCTCTCGGAAACATTGTCTACAAACGTGGAGTCCATATCTTCTTATTATCCCACGCTTTCTACCGCAGCGTCTGCAGCCCTCTTTCCTTCCGTAATCCTTATCTGGCTTTAGTCCTTCTTCTTCGCTCATTCTTCATACACCTCCAGATCAAAAGCGTTCTCCATAAATTCTATGGCCTCTTCTTTTGTCATCTTATGTTCTTCTGGTATACTTTTGGACTGTATCTTTCTATTTTTGACTCTCTGTCCGTTCCTTCCGATCTCTACGGAGATATCCATCCCGAAAACACCTATCTCGGGGTCGTAAGTAGCCTCTTCAAAATCAGTATAATCGTTTATACCGAAGTTCAGATTACCGTGGTCATCGAAACTGTTTACAGGAAGTTGTTTTTCCCTTACCCAGAAAGCTTTCTTCAAGAAGTCATAAGCTTTTTCTTTGCGCAAGGTGACTTTACAGCCTATAGGCTGACCTTCTCTTATACCGAATTCTGCATTTGTAGTCTCGGCAGTAGTTTCTACCGGTTCTTGGTCGGTAAGCATCTCCAAAACGTTGAAGGCCTTCCTGAGCTTTTCGCCTCCCTGTCCGACCCCTATGTTGACCACACATTTGATCAAGCGTGGTTTTCTCATGGGATTGTCATAATTCATATGATACCCACCTCAGGTATCTCTATCGTTGGTTTTTCGTCACCGATGATGAATACATACTTTTCTACGGTAGTGATACCGGAATCGAAATGTACGAAATTGGGCTGCGAACCTTTTACGATCTCGTACTCTTTTATATTGCCTATTTCGCCTATGTGGTCCCCTCCGGTGACTAAGGCCATCTGTCCTTCATCGAAATCATATGAATCTAGGACCTTACGAGAAGGGAGTTGTATCTTTAGAACGTCTTTAGTGTCGTATTTACTTCCATCATCGAGCCTTATGTTACTGCCGTCGTGTAGATTGTATTGTGTTATGCCGCCTTTTAAAGTAGTTTTGTCGTTTATCTTCACAAGCTTCCATTCTGCTTGGCTCTTATCTATAGGAAGCAGTCTAAACTTACCTTTTTGGTCAAATAAGACCCGGTAATTTTCAGATAACGAGGAGATAGAAATAACGTCCATAAGGCCGACAGGTAAGTTCTTGTCGGTTTTTACTTTTCCATCAACTTTTACTTTTCTCTCTGCTAGAATGATTTCGGCTTCTTTCGATGTCTCAGTGTACTTCAATATGTCTCTCAAAACGACTATCAGCGGTATGCTCCTATCTTTCGAATGAGCTCCAGGTGCTGGTGTCGGAGCCCAGAATGATTCTTTGGTTGGTATCCCCCATTTGTCTGTCGGGGCATTATAACGTTTATTATGTTCACTCATTGATTATCTTCCTCCTCTTTCAAATTTTCAAGTTTTTCTTTTCTCCATGGATCGGAGAGATCCAGATTTGTGATCTTGAGATTTGAAGGATGAACTCCGAAAGGCTGTTTTGATTCATCGGCCTTTTCAACGGTTACGTCTTCTATAAAGACCTTCTCGTTCCTTCTATCTACTTCGGCCACTGTATCTATGTGTCCTTTAAAGCTTCCTCTCATCACTTCCACCTCATCCCCTTCTTTTATGGGAACGCTCCTGGTTCCGTATTTTTCTTTCAGATCTTTTGATAACATGGAAGACATCATCTTCCTTTTCTTATGTTTGGAAGCGTTCTCCCGTCTTTTTCTCTGCTTTCTTGCTTTTTCGCTCATCTAATACCACCTTACATTATCATCGATGCCGTAGCTCCGACTCTTGGCCATCTTTCCGCAGCCTCACGAGCAACAGGACCTTTTATCTCAGATCCTTTTGTTTCGCCGTCTTCTTGTGTTAGAACTACAGCGTTATCTTCGAATTCTACCATTACACCGTCCGATCTTCTAAAGGGTCGTTTCTGACGTACGATCACAGCTCTTGTCAGTTCCCTTTTCATCTCTGGAGTCCCCTTGACTACTGAGACAACCACTTGATCTCCTATCCCTGCTCTTGGATATCTTCTGTGGACTCCGTGATAGTTCACTACGGATACTACTCTTACCATCTTTGCTCCAGTATTATCTATACAGCGAAGTTCACTACCGACTGAAAGTCCCTTCGTTTGTGTACCAGCTACTCCTTTCATTCCTCTTCACCCTTTTCGATCACAACATAGGAAATACTCTTGCTGATCGGCTTGCACTCCACGATCTTGACTTCGTCCCCTTCCTCTACTTCTATGCAGGGAGGGAGATGACTTGGATAATGACTTTTCCTCTTTTCGTATCTCTCATATTTAGGGATGTAGTTGAAGTGATCTTTCCTTATTATTACGGACTTATCCATCTGGGTAGAGTCAACGGTACCCCGCATGACCCTTCCTCTGACAGAGAGCGTCCCATGGAAGGGACAATTTTCATCATCACAGCTCTCCTTAGGGGGCGTCACTTCTACACCTATATCGCGCGCTTCGTTTTCTGCCATGATATCATCAACCTAATTTCTTTATTCTATTTTCTGGACGGTATGTTAGTCTGTTTCCATCTAAAATATTCTCACGACCTTTAATGGTCAACTTGAAACGAGTGCCCTCTTTTGGTATCGTCTTTTCGGTTTCATCGTCATTTACAACAAAAGTGTTTTTTGTTTCATCGTGAACCTTGCCTTCCACCTCATCATATCCCTCGTGGGTGGAATCCATCACTTCGATGTTAGAGCCGATAAATTCAAAGGTGTACACGATATCCTTTGTCATGATCATCTGACCTCCACTGGAAATCCTTTCTCTTCAAGATAATTTTTGACC
>JAFDTP010000084.1 GCA_019594195.1 Thermoplasmata archaeon | reverse complement strand
TCGTGTATTATTTCAACGGCTTCCCCGTCCTCTAGTATTTTTACTTTGATGCCTCCTCCATGTTGTTCTATAAGATTTTCGATGGAATCTATTACTTCTATATTACCGTCTATCAATATACCTGCTCTGTCACAAAGATACTCTACTTCTTCCATGTAGTGGGTCGTAAGGAAGACGGTTTTTCCCATATTCTTTAGATCTTTAATCAGGTTCCAGGTCTCTCTTCGAGCATGAGGGTCGAGACCGGTCGTCGGCTCATCTAAAAATAAAAGGTCAGCGTTGGAGATCAAAGTCATCCCGATACCGACCTTGGTCTTCATGCCCCCGGAGAGCTGATCGAATTTTTTATCTTTGAATTCGTATACACCCACTTTTTTGATTATATCTTCTACGTTTTTGGTGCCGTAGAGGTCCCCCATCAATTTTATGTTCTCCTCGGCGGTCAGCCGCTCAAAGGTGTTGAAATCCTGAGGCATCACACCGATTTTTTCTTTTATCTTATCAGCCTCCCTTCCCACGTCATGACCTAATACCTTCGCCTTTCCTGAGGTGGGTTCCCTCAGGCACTCTAATATTTCTACTGTAGTTGTCTTACCAGCCCCGTTCGGACCAACTAAAGAGAAGATTTCGCCCTCTTTTACATCGAAGGATATAGAATCTACAGCGACTAATTCACCGTACTTTTTGATGAGATCATCCACTACTATGACGTTTCTGGACATCGGCGAATGATCGGTCGTTTCCTTTAAATAGTTTTTTATTTGAGCTCTACCTTTACGGGCAAAGCTTTTCACTAGGTCGTTAACCTTATCATCTTTAGTCTACAGAAAACATTTCACTATCTAATTTTCATGAGAATTTATTTAAATTATAAATTTTTTGACTTGTAGTTTTTAATATCATTTGAACCCACTACATCATATCTTTTTATGAATCGATCTTTAAGCTTCTAGACTCGAAAATACTATTAGTTTTGAGAGTTTATTTGAGTACGAGGGTTTGATATGAACAGAAGTCTCGATGGTAAGAAGAAAAATAAGATATCTGTTTCATCGATTGATATGATCTATGATGCCATAAAGGATAGAAACACTGATGTCAAGATCAAAAAAGAGGGAGATACTATCGAAATCGAAAGCGGCCCCAAGATGCTGAAAATATCCAAAGATGGTGGAGTAAAAGGTTCCATGCCGCTGCACTCTTTTGAAACTTTGAAAGCCGAGGAAGTGATGGTGAAAGACGACGAGATAGAGATCTATTTCGATCGTGGAAACTATGTCTTCAAGATTTGATTTATAATATATAAGGAGGAAAGGTCAGATGGATTATGCTGAAGAAAAATATCTAGCATGCAAGAAAGTGGTCGATGATGAATCTTTGAACTTTAAAGTCATGAATTCTTTAGAGGACAGATTGCGTCTCCTTGGCTCCGGTTTACAGGTTTTAGAAATCGGTTCTGGTATCGGGTCCATGCTCGAAAGGCTTATCGAGAGAGATATTTTACCTTCTGAGGTTTCGTACACCGCTGTAGAGATCGATGAAAAAAAGGTAGAAATTGGAGAGATGAGATTGAAGGAATTTGCCAAGAACAACGGGTACGATATATGTAAAAACGGAGATAAGCTCAAGCTCGATAAAAAAGAAAAAAATATCATCATAGATTTCCAAAATGCGGATGCTTTTGACTTCATTCAAAACCAGTCGAAGAATTATGATCTTTTGATAGCTCATGCCTTTTTAGATCTTGTAGACATCGATGATGCCCTACCTCTTCTTTTCTCCAAGCTCAAATCCGACGCCCTCTTTTACTTCCCTATAACTTTCGACGGCGTTACCACTTTTCGACCTCAGGTCGATCCCGTATTAGATAGGAAAATAGAGCGGATCTACCATGAAAGTATGGCCCAAAGAGATCAGGGTTATTTGATGGGTGGCAACAGCAAGACAGGCAGGCAACTATTTGATCATCTCAATAATAAAAAAAGCAAAATAATCAGCGCAGGTAGTTCCGACTGGGTGATATATCCCGGTGAGAACGGGTACAGCGAGGGCGTGCCTTACTTCTTACACTATATAGTAAACCTGGTAAAAAATTCCGTTGAAAACTCAGATAAGATACCAGTTGAAAAGCTTGAGAGATGGGCTGATATACGGCATCGCCAGATAGAAAACGAAGAACTCTTCTACATCGCCCATCAATTGGATATCTTTGGTAAGGTCTAATTCAAAGAAAATAGTCAGTCATCATTTTCTATGATACCTATGACTATCAACCAATCCCTTACAAACCCGCCTATGAAGAGTATCATCAAAATAGATGCGATCGACCTGGTTAACGGACTTGAGAAGATCGGGAGCAAAACCAAGAAAAGAAAACTTCTCTGGATATTAGCTATGAGTAGCCGTGAGAATTTAGGATCTAGTTCATGTACTGATTCACCCATTTTTCTTCTGACCCATTTTCCTAAAATAAATATGTAGCGTGCTGAACCTACGGTTACAGCTACCCATATCGGGATCATACCATAGCTATAAGCGGCAAGTGAAGCTATGAGAACACCTAGTGAATCTAATTCCTGATCTAGTTTGGCTCCCAGTACCGTTTCACTATTTAAGTATCTAGCTGCATAACCGTCGATATAGTCTCCGATCAGCGAACATCCGTATAAAAGCCCGGGTACCCAACCAGATAAAACTCTTGGCCTGGGTAAAAAAATGAATCCTGCAAGGGAAATCAAAAAAAGACCTCTAGTCAGTGAGATAAGATTTGGAAGGCCGAGTCCCTGAAGGGATCTTAACTGAGCAAGAGGCCGACTCTTATCGAGGTTATAGTGAACGAAACCTAAAAGGTATAAAGATATCAGCATCGAACTGACTAGCCATCGCTCGGCGAATGTTGAGATCCACATTTTGCGGAGTATGATATATCCCATCGAGAGGCTTAGAGAGTAAATCAAAGCTATATCTATCCATGACCTATGCAGTTTTTCTTTTAGCTTTGTTATCTTAGTTGACATCTTATCACTTAGAATCTCTTGGTAGACAGATCCAATCCATACCTCGTTTGTTTATCGAATAGTCTCTTTCTTTCAGGAATTCTTCCAACACAGCTTCGTTTTTTTCGCTTCCTACTTCATGCCTTTCCAGGTATATGGATGGCTTGAGATCTTCGAGAGTCTGTTTTCCTCCCTTAAGTACTTTCAATCCATGTCCCTCTACATCTAATTTTATTCGGTCAGGACGTTTTTCCGTTTCTTCTACAAAAGTATCTAATTTTTTAACGTCTACTTTTTTAACTGATCTTATATTCCCACCCCATCTTTTTGAAATTTTTCTGTTGAACGACGATGCCTCTTGATAGGATGATATATAAAATGGCTTTTTCCCGTCTTGATCAGAGATCCCTAGGTTATATATTTTCAAGTTATCGAGTTCATTGCTTTCTAGATTCATCTCGAGCTTTTTGAATACCTCTATGTTGGGCTCAATAGCTATGATATCAGAATCGGTATATTTGGAAGCAAGAGCCAGGCTGTATGTGCCTATGTTGGCTCCTATATCGAATACAACGCTATTATCATCACAATCGTTAAGCATGACCTTGAGAAGGTCATCATTCCCGTGCAAATTCAGGATCTCGTAACTTCTGAAGGAAACGCCGTGGGAGTCCTTACTTGTCGGATAGAATCCGTATGAATAATTGACGTCTCTAGCGCTGTAGTATGAAGTGTAAAGAAAATGCTTGAATTTTCGATATAGCTTATCTAAAAGATTTACTCCATGCCAAACATATCTATGAGATCGATTTTTTCTAGGTCTCGAAGACCTATCGGATTCATCATCATCTAGATCAAAGATTATCACAGACCTCCCGTTTACACAAGTAACTTCTATTATTATTGATCAACTTTGCAATAAAAATAATTTTTGATGAGTGATCTAGTTTATACAGTTCTTGAATCCTCTCGATTTAGACATCTGCTAAGTCACTATATCTTCTTCATTTTTTTTATACCCTGAATATTCGCCCTTCTTGAGGATGTCTTTGATCTTCATCACTGTCGACCATGCGTTATGATATGTATTATAGAGCGGGCAAAAGGCCAAACGGATGACATCTGGCGGTCTGAAGTCGACGATAAAACCTTTTTCCCTCAGCAAACTGCTTATAGCTTCTGCGTTATCGTGTTGGATGGCAACGTGGCTGCTCCTCTCATCCCCCTCTCTTGGAGAGATTATTCCAACATCATACTCCTCATCTATGATTTCTTCTATAAGGTCGATAAAATAGTCGTTTAACTTTTTAGATTTGTTACGTATCTCTTCAATGCCCGCCTCATTTATCATCTCCAGCGATCCTGATAAGGGCGCACCCCCGAGTATAGAAGGTGAGGATATCTGCCAACCGCCAGCACTTTTTTCATGGACGAAATCTAAAGCGAGATCGAACTGTTTATCCTTCTCGTAACCGAACCAACCTCTAAGTTTAGGTTCTTTTTCGAAATGTTTTTCATTTAGATATAGAAATGCAGTGCTTCCTGGTCCGCCGTTCAGGTATTTGTAACCACACCACATCGCGTAATCGACATCCCATCCGTGAAGGTCGTGAGGTATCACACCTACCGAATGGCTGCAGTCAAAACCGATGATTATATCTCTCTCATGAGCTTTTTTAGTAAGATATTCCATATCTAGCAACTGACCACTTCGGTATAACACTGAAGGTAGATGGATCAATGCTACATCCTCGGTCATCATCTCGACGATCTTGTCTTCATCCAAGGTATGGCCATCGGAACTTGGAACGAGTTTGAGTTTTTCCTGCGGATCGAGATCTTTTAATTCGAGTAGCCCCTCAATAGCGTATATATCAGTAGGGAAATTCAATTCGTCTGCCAAGATCTTATCCTTTCCCTCTTCTGGCTCGAAAAGAGTTGAGATCAAGGCGTGTATGTTTACGGTGGTGGTACCTGTAGCGACGACCTCATCCTCCTTAGCCCCTACCATATCTGCGATCATCTCGCCCAGCGTTTCAGCCAAGAAGAACCAAGGCGGTTCCGCGTCCATCCAGCCCTGTATAGCTAGTTCCTTCCATTCTTCTATGACTTTCTCTAAAGATATTTCAGCTCTTTCGGACAACAGACCTAGTGAATTTCCATTCAAATAAACAGTTCCTTCAGGGATGTAAAATTCATCTCTATATCCCGAAAGAGGATCGTCCTGGTCCAATCTTAGAGCGTACTCTTCCGAGGCATCTATGCCGTCACTCATGTTCAAGAAAAAGCAGATATCGCTAATCAATTTTATGCAGTTAGTACAGCACAACGTTTTTAATCACACCCTCGATTGTGGAACCATGAATCCAAAAGCCGAGATAAAGACGGATAGAGGAACGATCAAGTTAGAGCTTTTCGAGCAAGACGCACCCGAGACCGTAGAGAATTTCATCAAGTATGCAGAGGACGGATTCTACGACGGTTTGATATTTCATAGAGTCATAGAGAACTTCATGGTCCAAGGTGGGGGATTCAAACCCGGAATGGTGGAGAAAGAAACCACCTACGAACCGATCAAAAATGAAGCGGAAGAAAGCGGCCATAGGAACGAAAGAGGGACCATAGCTATGGCTAGGACTTCGGATCCTCACTCGGCAACGAGCCAGTTCTTCATAAATCATAAAGATAATGAGAGATTGGACTGGGACGGAGCTAGAGACGGATGGGGCTACTGCGTCTTCGGCGAAGTCGTAGATGGGATGGACGTTGTAGATGAGATCGCTTCTCTAGAGACAACTTCGGTCAAAGGACACAAGGACGTTCCTGAAGAGGAAGTGGAGATACAAGAAGTAAATATCATCGAGCAGTGATCAGCTTGTAGATCAAAGAGGTGTCTCAGATACCTCTTTTTGATTTCTTTCAGCAGTGATTCTTACGACTACTCCTGCCATATATTAACGGGTGAGATCATAGTGAATCTGCAAAAGCGTGATTCAATCTACTGATCATAATCGCTCTGATCGTGGAAAAATTTATTAGTTAAGGAAAAAATCTTGTTTTAATGACAATAAAAGCTAAAGATGGTAGGATTTACCTTTCTAAGGAGATAAGAGAAAAATACGGAGAGAATTTTCGTATGATCGAATGTAAAGACCGTATCGTCTTGGTGCCTGTTTCTGAAGATCCACTAGAAAAACTAAGAGAAGAATGGGAAGATGTAGAAGATACAGTAGAGGAACTGAAAGAAAAAGCTCTGAAAGAAGGTATGGATGAAGCAGGAGGTTAAAAATGTACGCTGATCTTGATTTCATATTAGCTCTTATCAAGGATGAAGACTGGTTGTCGGAGAGTGCCGAGGAAATATACAAAGAGAATAAACAGGAGCTCTGGACCTCCGACTTCACTCTTTTAGAACTAATGCTTGTGGCTTATAGGGAGGAAAAAAACGTATTGACAACGCTGGTTAATGCTGAGACATTGATAGAAATAAAGGGGGATCTTGACGATATCATGGCAGCTGCTAACTACGTTGAAAGAGAAGGTATGACCCCCTTTGATGCGCTTCACCTGGTGAAGGCAGGAGATGATACTATAGTTTCGAGTGACGATTGCTACGATGGATTTGCTGAACGGTTAGAGTTAGAAGAAGATTGATTCGAGTTTTTTCTCAGCTGTAAAACAGTGAATTGCTAAATTGGTAGAAAAGATAGAAAATAGATTTTACAACTAAGAAGCTTTAATTTTATTGACAGTTATCCGACTCACCTTTAAGTTTATTGTGAGCTACCCCCACAAAGGCAAATACCGCACCTCCTAAAATACCTAGCGGCCAACGAAAATCGCCGAAAAAATAATCCATCATTAGCCAAACTCCAGCAAACGTTATGCCACCTATGACATGTAGCCAAATCTGATTTTTATTATCTGGATATGACATATTAATACACCATCTTACCAGCTATCACATATTGTATTACATCCTAGCCAACAACCTAAGCCAGCAATACCTGCACATACAATAGCACATGGTTTAGCACCAAATCCTAATGTGCCACCAGAACATTTACCGAAACATTTGGTAAATTTAATGACTTCTGAACCTGAACCACACAGAAACGTACATGTGGTATCGCATATCCCTGAGCCATCATCATAATCTTCATCAAAACAAAGATCCATACAGTAGGAGTGATCCTGACCCCAGTTATCTAGACATTCTTGATATGAGTCGAATTGACTAGCGTCCGGACAGCTTCCGCCGGCACCACCGCCGTTCGGATTGTCGTCTGGCGGACGTCCACCCATATCGATTGAGTCGTCCTCACGCTCGTTTGGTCCTTCCTCGTAGTTAGTCAGACCGCATCCGTTGCTGTC
>JAFDTP010000004.1 GCA_019594195.1 Thermoplasmata archaeon | reverse complement strand
GATATCGACGGGTATCTAGAAGAGTATGATACAGAACGAACCCAAGGGTTCTCACCCTCTAAAAAAGCGGGCCTGTGGGGATTCGAACCCCAGGCCGATCGGTTAAGAGCCGATCGCTCTGCCGGGCTGAGCTACAGGCCCTTTCAGGTGAGTCAGTGATGAAATATGTAAGTATAAAATCTTTGCCCTCTAGATATTCAGGAACATGGCAAAACGTTTTTATATGTTGATCGGGCTATTTTGTCATACAAAACGTCAGACATGGTGGGCCGATGGGAAAAAAATTGCCTAAAT
Source organism: Thermoplasmata archaeon (assembly GCA_019594195.1). The sequence continues at coordinate 41,070 of JAFDTP010000004.1, read as the reverse complement.
ATCTGAAGGAAGACGAGGTCAGAAAGCTTCTGAACGCACCTGAAAGAAAGAAAGTAAGAGATAGACTTATCTTACGTATACTTTACAGGTGCGGTCTGCGGGTCTCTGAAGTCACCTCGTTGAAGATAAAAGATATAAATTTTGACGAGGGCATGATAACTGTTAGAGGTGGTAAGGGCGATAAAGATCGTATCGTTCCGATCGACGATGACACTTTAGATCTTGTCCAGCTCTATAAGGGGGATGCGGAAGAGGGCGTCTTGATACTCTCTCAAAGAGGAGAGTCTCTCTCGACGAGACAGGTCGAAAGGATAGTCAAGAAGTATGCTGATAAGGCTGACATAAAAAAGAACGTTTATCCTCATATGCTCAGACACAGTTTCGCTGTACATTCTTTGAAGTCAGGTATGAACTTGAGAAGCGTTCAGAAGATGCTGGGACATTCATCGCTGACTACTACCCAGATATACTTGGATCTGACCGGGGAAGACCTTAAAGAGGACTACGAAGAACATCCACTCCCTGCCTAAGATTTATATCTATATATCCTTTTACTATTTTCGATTCGACTTTAGGTGAGATCATGGAAGAAATTTTTGAAAAAATAGACGAGATGGAAGATGAGATGAAAGACTCACTGATGGAGATGATCAAGATCCCCGCCATAGGACCTGATAACGACGGCGAGGGAGAGAAAGAAAGGGCAAAATTCATCGCACAGCTGATAGATGATTTTGGATTCGATTCTATCGAAGGTTATGATGCCGAGGATGAAAGGGTCCCTGGTAGGAAGAGACCCAATATAGTCGCGACGAAGGAGGGTAAAAGCGATAAAAACCTGGTTATAGTCACCCATATGGACATAGTTCCAGAAGGTGATCTCGATGATTGGGACACCGATCCTTTTGATCCCGTCTTTGAAAACGGTAAGATCTATGGTAGAGGGGCCGAAGACAATGGTCAAGCATTGATATCGAGCATCTATGCTGTTAAAGCTTTGAGTGAAGCCGGTGTGAGACCCGAGTACAATATGAAGATAATCATGGTCTCCGACGAAGAAACTGGCAGTGAATATGGCGTAAAACACATACTCGAAGAAGGTTTGATCGATGAAGACGATATGGTGATAGTTCCAGATCATAGTGAGGATGAGGGAAAAAAGATTGAGATCGTGGAAAAGGCCGGTCTTTGGGTCAAGATAACGGTCCATGGTAAACAGGGACATGCTGCCTTTCCCAATCTGAACATTAACGCTAACAGGATAATGGCCAGATATCAGAATCTAGTGGACGAAGAACTTCACCACGAATTCGAGCAGGAAGATCTTCTTTTTTCACCTCCCGAAAGTACCTTTGAACCGACCAAACGTCTTGGTAATGTGCCTAATGTGAATACCATCCCGGGCAGTGAAACCCAATATTTTGACTGCCGCATACTTCCGAGCGTAGATCTAGAACGAGTCAAGGCTACTTTTAAAAATGCGGCGGAGCAGATAGAATCAGAAACAGAAGGAGATATCGAGATAGAGTTCGTGAAAGAAAGCGACGCACCAGAAAGAACACCAGAGGATTCCGAGGTTATAAAGAACTTGAAAAAAGCTATCAAAGAAGTGACCGGTGTAGATGCTGGTCTGGCGGGGATCGGTGGAGGAACTGTCGCTAAAGCCTTCAGGAGAGATGGTATACCTACCGCGGTCTGGTGTTCGAACAAAGGTCTAGCACATCAGCCCAACGAATACGCTGTTCTAGATTACATAGTCAAGGACTGTAAAGTCTTCGCTAGATTTGCACTGGAAGATTGATCCGATCAGAATACCGTTATCTGGTCGTCCAAAATCCTTTCTTTCATATCCAATATATTCTCTAGATGATCTTCGGCTATAGCTTCAGCATTATCTTTCCTGATCTTTTGGTCTGCCTCTTCGTCGACCACGAGTTGTATACTTGCAACCTGTGGTTGACTGATCGGTTGTCCTATCTGGGAGACAAGTCTTACAAGCACCTCGTGAACTCCGTCTTCCTCCTCCTGATATATCTGTTGGGACATCTCTTTAGCCGCGATATTGTAGAGTTTTCCTATGTGAGTGACAGGGTTCTTACCGGCAGACGCTTCAAGACTCATAGGTCTAAAGGGTGTGATCAAACCATTGACTCGATTTCCTCTTCCAACAGAACCGTCGTCACCGTTTTCCATGGATAGTCCGGTTACGGTCAGATAATAGGTATCATTATCGTAATCGTCGGCAGTATTGATCATCAGATTGATCTCTCGATCAGTATATTGTTCTACGAAGTCTAAAACTCTGTTCTCCAGTTCTTCTATCACGCTTATGTAGTGGTCCGCGTCGGGTGTCAATGAATCTATCAGGGCCGCGGCTATAGTGATATCTATCTTATCTTTATTTCTGGCGGACATGACCTTTATATCTTGTCCGATCTCAGGAAGATCATCTTTCAACGGTCCATTGATCCATTTTTCTATCTCCAGCGAAATCTTCTCGGTTTCACTCAATGGAGCATAAGAGACTCCGAAGGAGGTATCGTTCGCATTGTGCCTGCTCGTATCGTAAACATCTTGAAGATCAACAGATCCTTTACCTATCCTACAATCGAGCATGACTCCCTGGTCCACGTCAAGATGGGGGCAGTTATCTTCAAGATATCTCTCAGCCGTGTTCAATGCAGTTGATTTATACGGAAGTCTTTTACCGTTTACGTCGGTTGTAGCTCTTCCTGCCAATAATATGTAAACAGGTTCGAGGATCTCACCCCCACCAAAACTGGGACTGGCCTGCCCCCCTACTATCTGCACTTCATCCGTATTGTGGTGGAGTATTCTATCGTGCTTTTCAAGATACATCCTCGATAATTCTTTGCTTATCTCTTCAGCTATACCGTCGGCTATACTGTCGGGATGACCGATGCCCTTTCTTTCGACGATTTCAATATTTTGTTTTTCGATAGGCGTTTCGTAAATAACTTCTGCTTCTATATCGTTACTCATGGCATCTCACCTTTTATAAATTTATAGATATATATTATGTTTGTTTATCTTATCAGTGATAATTTCATATTAATAATTTGTCTAGATTTGACGGGGTCGTTATCAAAAGCCCCAAAAGTCCTTTTCTTTTTGTTTTATCTCCCTGACTTCTTTCAATATCCTCTCCTCGTCGAATGTCAGGTCTAGATCCCTCAAATCTCTAGCGTCGCCTTCAGGTATATCTACATACAGTTCTTCGCCTACATCTATCTGTCTACCGACGGTGACTCCCGAGATCGCTATAGCTACTTCATCCCCCTGTTCAGCATAATCTAAAGACTGCTCTCCACTCCTGATACTTTTGATCTGACCGACCACTCGCCCCTCCTTATTCAACAATCTCCTTTCGGGTCTTATATTTCCTGCGAGAACCCTAACACCGACTATAGCAGGTTTAGACATCCTGAAAACGTGGTCTTCTAATATACGGAATTTTGCCGGATGGACTATCTCTTTTCTCCTTTCTTTTTCTATCTCTTCTTTTCTTTTCTGCTTCCATTCCTGGAATTCTTCTACGAGCCGATAAACTACGTCGTGCTCGAAGACTTGGACATCTACGCTCTTTAATTTCTCCTCCGCGTCAGGAAGCACATCGACGTTGAATGCTAGTATCGACCTGTAAAGAGGTTCATCGATAGCGACGGCATCGGTTATGTCTTTTTTAGATACGTCGCCGACACCAGCTTTCAAGATGGGTATCTCTTCTTCTTCGAGTTCAAAGGCTAGACCCTCTAAAGAACCGATAGCATCTGCCTTTATTATAACACCTTCATCCCCGGTATCTATATTGGCCTCGCTTTCTTTCCTCACTATATCTATCACTTCTTCAACATCATTCTCTCCAACGACTCTAAGAGGGGCACCGGCAAGAACACCTTCACATTCAGGGGCGACCAGCTTTATACCGGCGGCGGCTCCGACCTCCTCGATCTCCTTGAATTTTTCACTTGGGTCTCTTATCTCATCCATGGGTCGAGGTCTCATGAGTGACTTCACTTTAGTTTGGATAGGTTTGTTTCTCGTACCTATAACTATCTGGTCGTTCTTCCTTATCACGCCGTTGTGTATTATCGTATCAAGTGTCGTGCCAAGACCGGTCTCTTCCTTCACTTCGAGTATCGTTCCCTCTGCCGGACCCTCTTCAACCTGGATCTGATCTTCAAGATATGTTTGAGCTAGACCGATCATCGTCATCAAAAGGTCCTCTATACCTTCACCTGTGATCGCACTCATCGGAACTATACCTATATTCTTAGAAAAGTCGTCAACCCTATCATATCGGTCAGCAGAGAAACCTTTGTCATAAAGGTCACCTATCATCTCGTAAAGAGCATCGGTCATCCTACTCTTCGCTTCGTCAGACTGTTTTTGAAGGTTTTTAACGAAAGGGATTCCCTCCGATCTCCAACCGGGTATCTTATCCAATTTGTTAGCTGCCACCACGAAAGGTGTCTGTTCCCTTTTCAGTATCTCCAATGATTCTAAAGATTGAGGCATGAACCCGTCATTTATATCAACGACGAGGACAGCTAGGTCGGCTAAAGCGCCGCCTCTCGAACGCAAGTTTATGAACGAATGATGCCCGGGAGTATCGATGAAAAGAAGACCAGGTAATTTGAAATCGATGTTGCACCCGAGTTCTGAGCAGGCTTCTTTCAGTGTCTCTATAGGGATCTCAGTAGCGCCTATATGTTGAGTTATAGCACCAGCTTCTCTCTCCTGGACAGTCGTACCTCTGATCTTGTCTAAAAATGTGGTTTTTCCATGGTCGACATGACCGAGAACACTGACTATCGGCTGTCTGCTCCGCATATATACCACGCTTAAAGATTGATGTTATATATTTCTTTTTTTACCGAGAACCTCGCTATCTAATATTCACTCCTCTTTTTTCTTCCCGTCGAACCAGTGATGATCTGCACGGATCTCAAAACCCAGATCTGACGCCAAAGAGATAGAGGGTTCATTATCCTTGAATATCTGGACCGCCGGCACTAGGTCTTTTTCCTCCGCCTTCAAGCAGAGCTTTTCGGTCAATGCTTTTGCGAAGCCCTGTCTTCTCCAATCTTTTTTTATGTGAAGCATACCGAGAACCATCGCCTCATCGGTCAGAAAGTGGGTTAGACACCATCCTACCAGTTCGTTCTCTCTCCTGACACCGTAAGCGGGTCCTTTCTCGATACGGCGTTTTATGTATTCAGTGGAATCGCTGCCCGATAACCCCCAATATTCGTTTATGACTTCAGCATCATCATCGGTCAGAACTGAAACATCGATCTCAGGTTCCATCGGATTCTCGTATTCACGTCTCAAAAGCCATGTAGGTCTATCATCTTCCACCTCGAGTACTTTTTCAGCGGCCCTGAATGAATTAGGATCAACTGCATGGAATCTGTACTCCTTCTCCTCTAAGTATTCATTCAGGAGTTTCTTCACAGACTCAAAACTACCTCTCATAGTGACCGTGTCTTGCTTACGTATCAAGACCCCTGTGACCTCATCCTCACCAGCTAAAAAGACCTCTGATTCGTCTTCAGACAGCCTTGCCATCTGATAAGAATTAACGACTGGTTCTCTGGATAGATAATCTCCCGCGATCGATCTACGTGTGTTCTCTTCCATGAGATTAAAGAAAAAGAAAGTGTTATTTGTTTCTTATCGGGCGAAAGTAAAAATAATATCATAGCCATAATGAATGACATGGAGCCTGTGACTATAGACCTTTCATTCGTGATCCACGTTCTTTTAGCTGTCGGTCTAGGAGGATTGATAGGACTCGAAAGGGAACACGAAAGGAAAAAACCTAGAGTAATAGCGGGGATAAGGACATTCCCTCTCACATCCATGTCGGGTGTTCTTTTCTCTTATCTCTCGGCCTCGATCGGTTTAAGGTTCATAGAGGTAGGAGTGATAATCTTCGGGATCTTTTCGATCATTTTGGCATATCTCAAATACGAGATAAAAACTATAGGCATAACTACTTCCGTCGCTCTTTTCATAACTTTCATAATCGGCATCTACATACAGCAGGGGTTCATACTGGAAGCGGTCTTCGTAACTATACTCACCACGATCCTATTGACAACTAAAGAGAGGCTCCACAGGATCGCACATGAACTCGGCAGGTAACAACAAGTATAGTGGAAGACTCTTCAAGATCAAAAAAGTAGTTTCCTTAGCTGCATTAGTTAAATCTAAATAACTCGCTTCTTAAGGATTAACATCATGACATCACTCGAAAAGGTAGAGAAGGCCTTAGAAAGAGAACTATGTGACCACTGCCTCGGCAGATTATTCGCGCAGCTAGGTACAGGTATGACCAATCGAGAAAGGGGTAAAACGCTGCGCAGGATATATGCTATGTTCATCGTGGAAGAAGACAGGGCGGAGGTTCCAGAAGAGGCAGATCCCTGCAAAGTCTGTTTTGATCTATTCGAGGAAACCGAAAAATTTGCTGAGCTTGCAGCCGAAAAGCTAGAAAAATATGAATTTGAAGACTTCCTGATCGGTTCTAGGATAGACCCTGAGATAGAGGAGAACGAAGAGAAGTTATGGGCCGATCTCAACTTATCGAGTGGAGAAGCTATAAAGTCAGAGATCAACAGAGAGGTCGGGAAAAGGGTTCAAAAACTCCTCGATAAAGAGGTTGAACTGGAAAGACCGGATATCAAGGCGATAATCGACACTAGATTCGACACCATAGATGTAGAGATCTCACCGATCTTCGTTTATGGAAGGTATAAAAAATTGAGTCGAGAGATACCCCAGACCAAATGGACTTGCAAAAGATGCAGGGGTAAAGGGTGTGAAAAATGCGGCGGAAAAGGGAAGATGTACGAAACGAGCGTAGAGGAGATCATAGGCGAACCTCTCGTCGATATGACTTGTGGTGAAAGCTTCACTCTACACGGCATGGGACGAGAAGATATCGACGCTAAGATGTTGGGTAACGGCAGGCCATTCGTGATGGAGATCAAGAACCCTTCAAAGAGGAAGATCGATCTAGAAGATTTCGAAGGCGAAGTTAATGTGAGTGACAAAGTCAAGATCGATTCATTAAGTTTTACAGAAAAAGAAAAAGTCGTAGAGTTAAAACAGGCAGCATCCGTAAAGACTTATAGGGTCTATATTTCGATAAAAGACGGGGTCGATAGGGGAAAGTTTAAAAAGGTAAAGGATGAATTGGTGGGTCGAGAGATTTCACAGCAGACCCCTAGACGTGTGAATCATAGGAGAGCGGACAAGACTAGAAAGCGGACGATAAGGGGTCTAGATATCGTCTCCATGGAAGATGAAAAGGTAGTCCTCGAGATCACTTGTGATGCGGGGACATATGTAAAAGAATTCGTCCATGGAGATGAAAGCAGAACTGAGCCAAATTTGACAGATCTGCTTGGAACAAAATGTGAAGTAGAAAAACTTGATGTGATCAAAATCCATCATACAGAAGGTGAAAAAGATGAAGAGGTCTAAAGGTACTAGACAGGGAACGCGCAAGATCCTGAGAAAGGAACCGAGTGAAAGAGGGCTCATGCCAATCAATCAGGCCCTCAAGGAGTTTGAAGAAGGTGAAAAAGTGAAGATAAATATAGAACCAAGTGTCCAGAAAGCTCAACCTCACAGGAGGTTCCACGGTAAGATCGGCGAGATCGATGGAAAACAAGGGAACGCCTTCGTCGTTAAAGTCAAATCCGGTGGGAAGACCAAGAAAGTGATAACCAGGTCGGAACACCTCGAAGAGGTAGAATAGGAGCGTTTTTCCCATGGCAGAGGAAGAAGCTAGATATGTCTCATTAGCAGAGGTCAAAGAACTACTTTCTAAAGAGGCTGAAGAAAGGGAACTCCGATATGAACAGAGTTTAGCACTCAGTCATGCCGAAACTTTTGTTAAACTCTCCCGTGAAGACACTGAAGAACTGATAGAAACACTGATGGATGACTTCGAATTTGTTGATGAAGAGTCCGCCTTCAAGCTGGCTGATATTCTACCAGAAGACAAAGACGGAGTCCGTGCAGTGTTTCAACAGCACAGATACACCCCTTCGGATGATGAGGCAGAAAAAATAATAAATACTATCAAAAAATATCTTTAAGGGAGGAACTATGGAGGATTATGCATATGTCTTAGACTATCTGCCAGAAGGCAGACCAAGTTCAAAAGATTACCAGCATGAGAGTCTGGTCTTGGCACTCGGGAAGGATGAATTCAAACTTTTCGAATTGATACCAAAAGAGGAAAAGAACTTTTTGGTCGGGGATAAGGTCTACATAGGCAAAGATATGGATAAAAGGGAAAAAGTAAAGCATGTCAAAAACAGGATAAGCTGGGACAAACTTACCAACGCGGCTAAGAGTGAAGTCCCGTACATCATAGAAGACATAATAGATGATGAGGAAGAGAGGTTCCTCGAATTCTACAATAAAGCTCATCCAATCACAAAGAAATATCATATGTTGGAATTACTACCCGGACTTGGGAAGAAGAAGATGAATGCGATCCTTGATGAGAGAAAGAAAGATGGAGAATTCGAGTCGTTCGAAGATCTTAAAGAAAGGGTCTCGATGGTCCACAAGCCAAAAGAGATGATAAAAGATAGGATAATAGAAGAACTACAGACGAAAGATATCAAATACCGAGTTTGGGTAGCTGAATAAACAGGAGATGTATCATAAAATGATGGAAGAAATCTCAGAATCTGACTTACAGGTCAAGATGGCGGATAAGTCTGACGAATACATGACTGTGTTTTTCGTGTTCGACTCCGTTTTAAAGAACAGCGACATACAGTCTCAGGCAGCTCTAGAGCTCTTTGAGAATATCCAGAGTCAGAGCCTTCAGTAGACTTGAACTGTGTAAAAAACTTTTATTATTACCCCAACTCTTTTATACTATTATACACATTCTCTTTTTGTCCGACGTATATGCTGTATATGTCGGACGTATTTCCCACGGGATGGGAATCTAAAAATGCACTCTAACTCAATGGTGGCGCTACCACCTCGGTCCAGCAGCTTGGAGGAAGATAGTTTTGCATCTTAAAAAGGTCAGGATGAAGAATTTTAAGTCGTTCGGTAAGAAAATGGAGATCCCGTTGAAGGAAGGATATACGAATATAACGGGACCAAATGGATCTGGAAAATCTAATATCGGAGACGCTATTCTGTTCGTTCTGGGGCCCAAAAGTTCTAAAGAGATAAGAGCCGGGCGTCTGACGGATCTTATATATAACGGGGGTAAAGACGGAAAACCTTCCGACAAGTGTAAAGTAAGCCTTGTTTTTGAGAACGAAGACAGGACCATACCGGTTGACGAGGACCAAGTTACTTTTACCCGGAAGGTGAAAAGATCGGATAACGAGCAGGGCTACAATTCTTATTTTTACGTTAACGGTAGATCATCGACTTTGACTGAATTTCAAGATCTACTTTCTCATGCTAGGATAACACCAGGCGGTTACAACATCGTCCAACAGGGCGATATAGCTAAGATCGTAGAGATGAGCTCCACCGAGAGGAGAAAGATACTCGACGACATCTCGGGAATAAGTTCTTATGATGAGGAGATCGAAGAGGCTGAAGAGAAAAAGGAAGAAGTTCTAGAAGATCTTGATCGTATCAATATCCTTTTAGATGAGATCTCCAACCAGGTAGAAGAACTAGAGCAGGACAGGGACAAAGCTCTGCGTTACCAAGAACTCTCCGACAAGGCTAAGGAAGCAGAAGAGAAGAAAAATTGGAAGATGATCCAAAACACTGAACGTAACATAGGATCGATACAGGATGATATCGACAAAAATAAGGAAAGCATAGAAAACAAAAAAGAGAAAAAACAGGAATTGAAGAAAGATATAAACGAACTGACTAGAGAGATAGAGGAATTGAGAGATGAACTAAATGAGAAGGGCGACGAGAAGAGCAAAGAGCTGCAGGAAAGGATCAACGAATTAAAACTCGCAGTCGGAAGAGCTGACGATAAAAAAGAAGATGCTGAATATACAATAGAAAAGAACAAAAAACAGCGTGAAAAACTTCAAGAAAGATTGAAGGAGAAAAAGGACGATCTCTCCGATATCAAGGAGGAGAAGAGAGATATAAAAGAAGAGATCGAAGAAAAAGAACGATTGTTAAAAGATGTAGAGGAGGAAAAAGAAGAGATCGAAGATAAACAATCGGATTCCGACGAGCGCATCAAAGAGTTGAAAAAAGAGGCCATCGAGTTAGAGAAAAAGCAAGAAAAAAAGAAAGACAAACTTTCAGATAAAAAGATAGAACTAGAAACCGTAAAAGATAAAATAGAGAGGGTCAGGGAGGAAATAGCAGAGATAGAGGAGGAAAAAGAAGACCTTGAATTCGAGAAAAAGGAAAAGGAGATGGAACTCGAGGACCTGAGCGACCAGAACGAAGAGCAGAAAGAAAGACTCGAGGAATTGAAAAATGAATTTCACGAAAAGAAAAGCAGGGAAAAGAATCTAAGACAAGACAAAGAAGATCTAGAACAGAGAGTGGATCGACTTAAAAGGAAATACGAGCAGTTAAAGGCCGAGAAAAAAGCCGCAAAATCAGTGAAGAAGGGATATAATAGGGCGGTCTCAACCATCCTCGAAGCTAGAGATAAAGGGGAACTCGAGGGTATACACGGGACTATAGCCGAACTTGCGGATGTTGAAGATAAATATGAGACCGCATTGAAGGTCGCTGCCGGAGGTAGGATGCAGAGTATAGTTGTGGATAACGATGCTGTTGCATCACGGGCGATCAAATATCTAAAGAAAAAAGATGCCGGAAGAGCGAGTTTTCTGCCTTTGAACAAGATGAGGAGTGGAAGACCGAAGGGCAAGGCCTTGAGGACTGTAAAGGATGATAAAGCAGTAGATTTCGCGATCGAACTGGTCGATTATAAGGAAAAATACGATAATGTGTTCTGGTATGTTTTCCATGATACCGTAGTCATGGAAGATATCGAATCAGCGAGGGAACAGATGGGCGGAGTGAGGATAGTCACTTTGGACGGAGAGAAGATACAGAAAAGCGGAGCCATGACAGGTGGAACTCTGAAGAAAAATATGATCGGATTCAGCGCTCCCGATCGGGGTAAGTTAGAAAAAGTGAGCAATGACCTTCAGAGCAGTAGAGAAAATCTGAAAAAAGTGAAAGGTTCTTTGAAGGAGGTGCAGAAAGAGATACAAGAGATCCAAGACGAGATGCAGGAGCTTCAAAGCGAAGGAGGTCATCAGATACAATCAGAACTAGAATCTAGGATCGATCGTCTCAACTCGAAGATAAAAAAGAAAGAATCTAAAATCCAGGAGAAAAGTGAAAGAGAAGATGAACTCGATGATAAAAAAGAAAAGTTCAAAAACTCGGTCGAGCATCTTCAGGATCAACTGGGTGAGCTGAAAGATGAAAAAGAAAAAATAAGAGAAAAGATAAGAGAAGTGAGTCCTGAAGAACTTTCTAAAAAGCTGAGAGAACTCAAAGATAAAGAATTGGAACTTGACAAGTCACTAAATAAATTAAGATCCGAATTGGACAAGAAGGAAAACAGAGAGGAACATCTAGATGAAAAGATAGAAGAGATAAAGAACACCAGAAAGGAGCTGAAGGAAGATATAAAAAGCAAGGAAAGCCAGATCAAAAAATCAGAATCCATCATCAATGAAAAGAAAGAGAAACTCGAGGAACTCGAAGAAAAAGCCTCAGAGGTCGGAGATGAATTAGAAGATATCAGAAACGAACTTGAAGACAAAAAAGAAGAACGGATGGAGAAAAAACATAGAATCGATCAGATAGAGACCGAGATAGAGTCCAAACAAGAGTTCATAATCAGCTCAAAACGAAAGTTGAGCACAGAAAGAGAAAAACTTGAGGACCTAAAAGAAGATATCGAAGATTCTACCGATTACTCCGACCAAGAACTGCCGACGATGAAAGAATTGAAAAACACGATAAGAAGGAGTAAAAATAAGATGGAAGAGCTCCAGCCTGTAAATATGAGGGCTCTCGACGTTTACAAGGAAAAAAAGGAGAGGATGGAAGAACTCCAGGAGGAATATTCCGAACTCGAGAGGAGGAGAGAAGAACTGGACAATATGATAGACGAACTAGACGAGAAGAAAAAGGAAGGACTATTGAAAGTCAAAAAGGAGATCAACAAGAATTTTGGAAAGGTATACGAAAGTCTTTCGGAAGGTGGTGAGGCCCATCTCGAACTTGAAAACCCTGAAGATCCCTTCGAAGGGGGTTTGATAATAAAAGCTAGACCTCCGGGGAAAAAAGTCCATCTCATAAACGCTCTTTCCGGAGGAGAAAAGAGCTTAGTTTCCATGGCATTCATCTTCTCCATCCAGATGTACGATCCTTCGCCTTTCTATCTGCTCGATGAGATAGATCAAAATTTAGACGCGGTGAACGCTGAAAATGTAGCGGAGATGATAAAGGAAAACTCCAAGAACGCACAGTTCATCCAGATATCGCTCAGGAAAGTAACGCTTAAAAAATCGGACCACGTCATAGGAGTCACGATAAATGATAGCGGTATATCGGACGTCATAATGAAGGTCAATATAGGTTCAGAAGGTGAAAAGGATATACCTGAACTATCTAAAGTCAGCAAACTCGAAACGGAGGTGCACTGAATGGTTTCAGAGATGAAAGAACCGGCTATCCAGGTAGAAAACTCACCAGAAGACGTTATCCAGCATCTCACATTCCACAAGTCTCTCATCGATGAAGAAAGAAACGTGGATAGGATAGACAATTATCTAGAGATGATCGAGAACATGGATGACGAGGACAAGGAGTTCTCCGGAGATCCCTTCGAAAAAGCGATAGCCTCTGTGTTCAAACTTGTCATCGACGAAAGGATGGATCCATGGGAGATCGACTTAGTATCTTTCACAGAGATGTATCTGAAGCAGGCTAAAGAAAAGGACAGTCTAGACTTCCTTGTAACAGGACAGTTGATAAACATGGCCTGGTCGGTCCTAAAGATGCAGTGCGAACAGGTCCTTTACTCGGCTGAGGAGGAAGAGGAAGAAGAACAAGAAGCAGCTATGGAGGGAGATGAATTCTTCGAGGAATGGGATGTATGGGATCAGGAAGTTTACGACGATCCTGAAGATCTAGATTATGAAGAAGAAGTACTCCAAGAAGAAGAATTACCTCTAGACAAAGCCGTGAGGAGAGAAGAGAAGAAACCGGTATCACTGATCCAACTGGTCGATGCTTTCGAAGATGCAAAGCAGGAAGCGAAGTACAGAGAAAAAATGGAGAAGATAAGAAAAGAGAAGAAGAGGGAAAGAGAGAAAGAACTGGAGGAGAGAGATGAGAATTACGATACTCGCTCTCACGAGGAAGATATACAGAGTGATAAATCTAAGATATGGGATAGGATATGTTGTTACGAGCAGAAGGTCATAACTTTTAGCATGATACACGACGATAGAAAAAAGGATATAATCACATCCCTGATGTCGGTCCTGTTCCTGAACCAGGAAAACAAAATAAATCTGAAACAGATGGGATATCCAAATGGTCAGATACTGCTGGAGAACCTTGTTCCGGAAGAAAAAAGACAGAACGGTCTTATGGAACTTGCTTCCGAACAGCAGGAAGAAAGTATGGCCATGGGAAGGATAAAGTCCTATTGACCCATGTTTTTGATGTAGTAATATTCTCCTTTAGATTTTTGCTTCCTATCCAGACGTGAATCTCTTTTATTCACTCTCGGCCTATAAGTGTCCGCGTCCCTTCTAAACGTGATGCCGACTTCTCTCAAGAAGTTGTTCATACCTTTTCTCATATCATAGGGGCCTTCACCTTTCCCTCTCACTCCTGGTTCGCCGGAAAAGTTCATGATCAGGTCGGAAACATAATCAACGAAATAAACGTCGTGATCTACGATCATACCTCCTTTGTCACTCTTTTCCATATATCTTCTTATCACTTTAGCGGCGGTCATCCTTCGTCCAGCATCTAGATAAGCGCTGGGTTCATCGATCAGATAAAGATCCGCGTCCCTACCCAGTGAAAGTGCGAGTACAGCCCGCTGTAACTCTCCACCACTCAGGTTCGGTACTTCTCTTTCGAAAAGGTCCTCTATATCCAGAGGATCTAAAACATTTGAACGGAAAAAACCCTCGTCTAGACGGTCATTGATCTCGGTCCTATAGAGGTCTATTACCCTACCTTCATAATCGGGTTTGATATACTGAGGTTTATAACTGACGGTTATATCCTTTTTTATCTCTCCTTCAGTTGGTTCGATAACATCTGCTAGCATCTTCACGAAAGTGGTCTTACCGGTCGCATTCGGACCGACGATACCTATCACTTCACCTTCCGGTATCTCCCCTTTTTCAGTTTCAAGCCTGAAAGAGTCCCACTCTTTGACCAGATCATCGTATTCGATTATCGGCTTTGAATGCCAATCCGATTTGGGAGATCTTTCTTCGAACTCTATCTCCGTGTCTCTGAAACGTATGTTTTCCTCGTCTATGAAACCTTTCAGGTAAGAGTTTATAGCTACCCTCACCCCCTTAGGATGAGTCACCACGCCATAGGCTCCTTTTGAACCATAGAGTAGATGGACATTGTTCGCAAGGAAGTCTAGAACCGCTAGGTCGTGTTCTATGACCATGACCCTACTATCCTTGCTCTTCTCTTTTATGACTTCGGCGACCTTCAATCTCTGTCTTATGTCCAGGTAAGATGAGGGTTCGTCATAAAAATAAACGTCTGCGTCCTTCGTCGTCGTGGCTGCTATTGCGACTCTCTGAAGTTCGCCACCAGAGAGATTCGTGACCTTAGAATCCAGAGTGCTCTCTATTTCAAGTGCTTCAACCCATCTTTCGTAATCATCGCCGATCCTTGAAAGAAGGTCCTCTACTTTTCCCGAATAATGTGCAGGGATCTTATCAACATACTGTGGCTTCAATGCGGTCTCTATTTCACCGGCGGATAATGCCTTAAAATAGTCGCCTAATGCAGTACCGGAATATTTTTCTACGACGCGGTCCCAGGATGCGTCTTCTTCAAAGTTGCCAAGATTCGGGGTTATCTCTCCCGATAATAATCTTATCGCAGTGGTCTTACCTATACCGTTTGCACCTAGGAGTCCTGTAACCAGTCCTTTTTCAGGGAGAGGAAGTCTATAGAGCCTGAAACTGTTCTCTCCGAACTGGTGTATCATGTCAGAATCCAATTCTTCCGGAAGGTTGATCATCTTTATAGCATCGAAGGGGCACTTGTCAACACATATCCCGCATCCTTCACACAGTTCTTCGGATATCTTCACAGCATCTTCGGTCTTGACTATGGTTTCATCGCCCATGCGGACCATAGGACAGTAGTTTATACATTCATAACCGCAACGGTCGGACTGACATTTTTCCTCTATCAGGACTGCTATACGCATTTAAAACACCCATATCAGCGGTCATATTTTAGATTGATGCCTGCACTATACTTTGAAACCGTACCTGACATTTGCCGCGAGACCACGATCGAAAACTTCCACTTCATCTTTATTCATGAATACCCTGGCGACCGCTGCGAGTCGATCATCTTCTGTGACCACTAGAGCTTCATCCCCAGGCCTTAACGATCCTGACATCCCCTTGACAAATTTAGAAAACACGCTTTTACCATCTCTATTGAACTCAGCACTCTCCTCGGTGACCTCTATCTTTATTTTTTCAGAGAGGTCCGCTTTCCAAAGGAGTCTTGCACCGGCTTTCTTCAAGGTAAAAAAGCCATCGTAGTGTCGTACTGAAAGTATGTGCTCATCGTTCAGCTTGACATTTTTGACTCTGCCCTTATTGTTCTTCACGTAATCAAGGCTGCCATCCGTTAAGATCTTCCCTGCTCCTTTAAAAAACTGATAGTCGGCTACAGCTCTTATCTTCATCTCGTCAAACCCAAGAGAACTTTGGTTCGAAAGAACTTTTAGTGTCTCATCACCTTCCCATCTTATCAATTCTTCTATCTTTTTTAGGTCGGTGTATTCATCCAGTGAAAGTGGGGATCTCATACCGGAAGGGAATATAGACTGAGCTACCGGATATATCTCATCTAACTCAAGAGGAACGGGACCCAATGGGGTCTTGACAAGGAGATTCACGTCGTAATCCTCTAATGACCTTAACTCTTCTTTCAGAAACCTGTTGTAGGGCTTTCTGTTATCATCGATGTCGAAGTAAACTGTAGGCCCGTTTTTGGGTGGTGTGTAATCTTCAATTATCCAACGTTTTAACCTTTTGAACGAGGGTCTAAAATTTGATTCAACTCCTGTGTAAAGAGCCGCTCTGTTTCTGCTCCGGGGTTCGAACCTTTCAAGAAGGTCATACTCATCATCTATAACCTTTAAGGCCTCTAAAAGTTTAGGATGTGCCCTCGCCCTTCTTTCGACAAGTTCCCAAAGCCTTCCTTCACTTATAGCCTGCTTCACCTTGTCTATCTCTCTGTAGCATGCCCAAAGGTTATGTTCAGCGATAGGTCGGATATCGCCGTTTTTATACCTATCCTTTATCTCACGGATGTCGTGGGAACTACATACCGGACATTCGCACCCTAGATATTCAAGATCCTCTAAATTTTTCGTACCTTCAGGAAACATCAAGTCTCCCCGTTTAGCATACTTTGCATATGAGCTAGAGTCGAAAAGGTCACAACCGAGTAAAGCCGAGATAGAATACAGCATAGGATGACCAGCACCGAAAAGATGGACCGGTCCCCGCGGACCGAGTCCTTTCTTAGACGCTATGATAACTTCGACTAGGTCACGGAACCTATAATCTTCCATCAAGGGGACGACACCGCCTATCGGATATAGATCCCCTCCTAATTTACCCATAGATCTTCCACATCCTTCCCTGAGCTCTTTGAATACTGAACCCTGGACCGGGAAAGCGAGCAGAGTCTCCGTGTCATCGTCTGTTTTTGACTCTTCAGCCCTTTGGATCGTCTTTCTGACTTTCTCCTGTACCAGTTCCTTGGGATCTTCCGGTTCGGTGAACTCATCCAAGATCGTAGCTATGTCCGAGCCTATCTCTCTTTGAAATTTTAAGATCTCTTCTGGCTCGATGTCTATTTCGCCGTAAACGTGGGCCTGAAATGTACCTGAATCCGTCATTATCGGACCATGGAACCCGAGAAGTTCGTGGATACCTTTCTCTAAGACTTCTTTTTTGCTGTTAGGATCGCTGTATAATATGTAAGAATTGGTGATCAATATCTCTGGATCGAACTCTTCCTCCAGTCTCTCAACAGGTATCAACTCTTTATTCGGATTGATCACCGGCATTATCTCCGGCGTCTCGATAGTACCGTGTGGTGTTTCATAAACGCCTATCCTGGCAGTTCCGTCCTTTTCCTTGATCTCGAATATACTCTCACTCTTCATCTTAGACTCTTTTTTCTAATCACTAGAACTGACTTATAAGCTTACTTGCCGAGAAATTGAAAAGAAGAAAAAAGACATAAAACAAAATTATAAAAGGGGTTTTAGGGATTTTGTCTTTCACTCGTCTTTTTCAGAAGATTTCTTTACTACCTTCTTTTTGACCTTTTTCTTCGGCTTTTTCTTGACTTTCTTTTGTTTTGCTTCTTCCTCGTCTTTATCATCTTTATCTTTTGATCCTTCACTTCCTTCTTCGACTTCCTTGTCCTCTTCGGATATCTCTTCCTTATCTTCAGTTCCTTCAGTTTCTTCTGATTCTTCGGTCTGTTCATCGCTCTCCTCTTCAGATTCTTCAAGGAATCCTTCAGATATCTCTTCTTCTAGTTCTCCTTCAGATTCATCTTCTTCTTCTACCTCAACATCTATCAGGCTGGTACCACACTTCTGACAGACTCCGGCGTCGACACTGTTCAAAGATCCACAATCTGGACATTCCTTGCTTCCTTCTCTGCGCTGTTTTTCTTTCCTCTCCATCCAATCTTCAAAGGTGATGAAAGACGGCTGATCATTCCACCAGTCCATGAATTCTTTTTGGGAGAGTTCTTTATCCAGTTCTTCCTCTGCTTTCCTCTTTTGCTGTCTTACGAATTTCTTGTACTGTTCTCTCATCCTCTCAGTGTAATCTTGAACTTCCTTGCCTGTCTTGACGAACTCCGCACCACATTCAGGACAGTTATCTGAGTCGGCGGGGATCCATTCGTCACATTCACTGCACTTAACAGTATCCATATCAAATTCGACATTACATTTTGGACAGCTGGTCGCATCTGCTGAGATAGTGGCTCCACAATTACCACATTCGACCATCTCTGCGATACCGAAGAACTTGGTATAAGCAAAGACCGAACCAGCTCCTCCGATCGCTATAGCGGCAATCACTATGAATATCCACCACGGTATACCGGCAACTTCGATCGTCTCTGACTCGACAGTTATATCTTGAGTTTCCCTCTGACGGAGGTGTGTTTGTACTTCGTATACTATTTCATAATCACCGCTTTCTTCGGGCATCATCAATCTCGCCATGAAATGTCCGTTCTCGTTAGTTGTGGATTCATCGAAACCTACCTCATTGCCATCGCCATCTAGGATGCTAACTCTAACAGTCAAACCTTCCCAAGGAGTTCCGTCCTCTGTCTCGACCGTCCCTTGGAATAAAATACCTTCTTCTCCAGGTCTTAGATCATCAGGAGCTTGATCGGGTAAGACTACGATATCATCCAAAGGATCGACAGTTATACCTAAATATGTTCTCTCTGAGTAATAGTTATCTCCCTCGGTGGCATTGATCCTGACCGTTATCGTATCGTCTTCGTCCGGTACACCTGCAGTCCATTCTGCAGAAACGTTTTCCCTTTCACCTACCAGTACGCTTATATCGTCGGTGTATTCGGTCCCATCCGGGAAAATATATTCCACTCTAGCGTCTTCTATATTTCTCGTCCCATTATTTCTCACTTGTGCGTTAAAGGTGAGAGTTTCCATCTCATCCAATTCTAGTCCGTCATCTATGTCGATCTCCTCATCGTTCCTTAACCAGGATATATTCTCAAAATCAAGGTCCCGAACGAGGTATATGGTTATCTGTACCTCATCACTACTCTCATCAGGATAATCACCTACTCTGATGCTCAGGGTTTTTTCTTCTTCAGTAGCCTCCTCGTCATCCAATTCAGCTGGTGTCCAAGTGAAATGACCTTGGTGAGTATCTCCACTATCCAACTCTAAGTCATCCTCTGTTTCTACAAGGTCGTCGTCGACCCAGAACTCTATATCCTGTGTATCTTCAACGCCGCCGATGTTTTCAACTGTGTAATCGACCCTCACTTCTTCTCCTTCTCTGAATTCTTCAGCAGTAAGTGGGGATATCGTGACTTCGAAGAATGCTCTTTCCAATACAGTTACGGTAACACTATCTGAATCGTCTTCGCTCGAAACTTCTAGCAGCCTATCTCCAGCGTCGCCTTCTTCGGTCTCCCAAGTGAACGTCGATTGATGAAGGTCACCGCCTTCTAACATTATATTATCACTGTCTTCATGATCTCCGTCTATGGTAAATTCAATCGTTTGGTTGTCAGCAACATCGCCGATGTTTTCTACCATATAATCTACATTGATATCTTCACCTTCACCTACACCGACTTCCCAACCTGTGATCTCTACCTGGAAGAAAGTTTCACTCAGTACCGATATGGTAACACTATCCGAATCATCTTCGCTCGATATTTCGAGGACTCTTTCTCCTGAATCGTCCTCATCGGTCTCCCAAGTGAAATGACCTTGGTGAGTATCTCCACTGTCCAACTCTAAGTCATCCTCTGTTTCTACAAGTTCGTCGTCGACCCAGAACTCTATATCCTGTGTATCTTCAACATCTCCAAGGTTTTCGACTGTGTATTCTACCGTGACTGTATCACCTTCAAGGAAACTATCTTCTTCGATAGGTGAAACCAAGTCCACCACGAAGCGTGCATCTTCTAAAACGGAGATAGTGACCACGTCTTCGTTATCGGCCTCTATCGAAAGATCTCTTTCTCCAAAGGGACTTTCGGCCTGCCAGGTGAACTCGCCGGATATATCCTCTCCAGGTTCCAAACCTACGCTCTGTGTTTCTTCTTCTAAGCCGTCCACCTTGAAAGTTATATCTCTTACGTCTCCTACTTGACCTTGATTTTCGACTGTATACTCTACTTCTATCGTGTCGCCTTCTATGAATTCATCGGTATCTTCCGGTGAATCTATCTCAACTTGGAAATCTGCGTCCTCCAATACTTGGATGTTTACTACACTGCTATCGTCATCACTTAAGACGCTGATCTCGTGACCGTCCACTGTGTCTTCAGCGGTAAAACTGAAAGTATCAATATGCTGATCTCCGCTGTCAAGAGTTAAATCTTCTAGCGTATCTTGTAATTCATCATCCACCCAGAATTCTATATCTTGAGTACCTTCAAGATCACCGATGTTCTCAACTGTGTAACTGACCGTCACTACTTCACCTTCTATGAACTCATCAGTATCTTCCGGTGAATCAATATCCACTTCAAAATGAGGTTCACTTACCACGTCTAAAGTGATATTCGCATGATTATTATCTCTGTTCTTCTCAGTTATGCTGTTCTCCGGATCAACAACCCCTATTATCGTGTAACTACCTGTATCGACCGGGGCGTCCCATGTGGTTTCTACTTCTTCACTCTCATCTTCACCCAAGCCATCCAATATAGTATGATCGAAAAGATTTTCGTCGGGATGATCAGGATCAAATTCATCCTGGTAAAATGAGACGTTGACATCGGAAGCATCTGCATCACCGACATTTGAAACGTTCATGATCAAGTCCACTTCGTCTTCGGGGATTATTGGTTGATCCTCTTCTACTCTCCTCAAGTCTTCAGCTTCTAGGTCAGGAAGATCGACCGGTATCTGTGCACTTATACTCTCAGGATTATCCATCTTAGGGAAATGTTCCAAACTTATCTCGGATGTAGCAGTCTCAAAAATACCTTGGTCTTCGTCCTCATAAGTCAAATCCAGTAAATAATTACCCACATATTCGCTGTTAGGCCAATCACCAGGGTAATTTATCCTATCGCTGGCAAGGAACATCGTTATCCTTCCTTCCTCGTTGGCCTCGTAGATATCTTCGCCTTCGACATAGGTACCGTTGCCATGTTCCTGCATATATTCTAATGCCCTAGGATTGTCATCTGGATCGTTGATACTTTCAACTGTTTCGTCCAATTCTTCTATCCTATTATCCGGGTTCGGGTCAACGGTAGCTCCAGGTAATGGAACACCGTCCTCATTTGTCACCTGTAAGTCCACCCATCTGTATATCCAGGTCTGATCATGGGATGATTCGGTATTCAATATCCAAGGATCGCCATCTTCCTGGCCATCCGTATCATCGTCCTCTATGCTAAGCCCGTATGATTTGAAGGAACTATCGTAAATCCTTAGAACCCTATGGTCCACATTAGAATTCTGGAGATATGTATCATCATCAGTTGCCGTTTCTCTGGTTCTAGGGTCTATATCGCTCTGCTTTATATCTACATCGATAAAGCTGTTTATGACCGTGATGCTTGACTCTCTTATATGTATATCATTATCATATGATGATACCAATCTTAGTTGTTCTATTTCTACTTCGAAATCCTCTCCAGTCTGCGGGTTCTCAACGCTCACTTCTAGTCCCTCGTCGATCAACCATCTAGTTTCTCCCGCTTTCTCTCCTTCGAAGAATTCACTCAACTCTATCTCCCACAGTGGAGCAGAATTTGATTCCTCATCCGGATGTATATCGAGGGATCCTGTTTGACCTCCAGGTGTAGTGTAATCTAATGTGGCGAGGTCTTCATCGTCTGTATAATTTTCTCTTGTGCTGTATTCGATCTCGACGTATAGAGAACTTATCATATTTGATGGGTTTATATAGGGGTATTCACCCAAATATTCATCTGATATGAAAGGGTTTTCTAGGAACCAATCTTCTAGAAGTAATTCCTGTTCTTCCTCTCCTCCGATCAGATATTCTTCTTCGTTATCTTGAACTTCCACTATCTCTTCACCATCTTCGTCGAGAGGATACCAACTCATCTCCCACATATCGGTATCTTCATCAAATGTATAATAATCATCGATCCTGGAGTTCTCCATATAAAAATCCGATCCGTCCGTAACGAACAACCTAGGCCCGTCATCATTATCGTCTACTGCTTCATCTTCTTGGTCTCCATCCCATAGATAATCATAAGATGGAACGTCTTCAAGTGCCTCAAAGGTAGAATCTATCATCTCAAATTCAGAAGACTCGATATTGACGAAGCCTGGAAATCTGAATGACGAATTTTTTTCCATGAGTAAGCTAGAACCACCTGTCACTGTCACGTCGGTTTTAAGGAATGGACGAAGTAAGGTAGGATCAGGATTGGTTTTTATTGTACTGTTACTCAAACTCAACTGTCCTCCATCTCTGACCGTGATATTCCAGGTATGTCCCTCTTCATTCAACATCATCGTGAGTGTAGAATTGATTATCTGAAGGTGTCCATCTGATTCTATGACTATATTGTTGTCTTCTTTCCTTTCAGTCTCGTTTATATATTCATCCTCAGTTATATACCGGGTATGCTCCGACTGAAGGCTAGTGGAACCAGTATCCAAGTTTTCATCAGTACCGCCTTCTAAGGCCTCATCCTCTCCAGATTCACCGATCACTTGGCCGACAGGAGCTACGATCCCAAGCAAAAGAGTCAGGGCGATCAACATGCTTAACATTTTCTGTGATTTTCCATCAATCATTTTTTTCCACCTTAAGGCTAGATAGATTTAGACATTCAAGTTATGTTGATATATAAATTATTTGTCCTGATTTGTGAGAGGTGTGCTTCATCCATATTTATAGGTTATTGGAATGGTTTTAATACGTCTTTCGATTATATTGACTCCAAAAATGGAGGTGTTCGTCATGGACGCATATAAAGCCATAAAAGAGAGGAGAAGTATAAGAAGATA
The DNA here is from genome assembly GCA_019594195.1 of Thermoplasmata archaeon. The sequence continues at coordinate 18,050 of JAFDTP010000004.1, read as the reverse complement.
TGTTGACAAAGAGGTCCCTGAAGAAGTCTTAAAGAAGTGTGTAAACGCAGGTAGACTTTCACCCAGCGGTGCTAATCTCCAACCTCTAAAATTTATAAAGATAAACAAAAAATTGGAAGAAGTATTCGAACATACTAATTGGGCCGGACATCTCGATTGGGACCCCTCTAAAGAAGAGATGCCTATGGCCTATATAGCGATATTGAAAAAAGAGGACCTTGGACTAGATATGGACGCGGGTATAGCCGCTCAGAGCATCTGTATAACGGCGTTGAACCAAGGTTTGGGTAGCTGTATCTTGGGAGCTATAGATAGAGATGGATTGAATAAGCTCTTACCAGTACCTGATGACTACGAAATAAAACTCATGGTCGCCCTTGGATATCCCAAAGAAGAACCATCGATCGTGGAATCTGAGGGGGGTTTAGAATATTTCCTTGAGGAGGGGGAACTGCAGGTCCCGAAAAGGCCATTGAACGAAGTGATGATAGAATGGTAACGGATGAACTACTTCCAAAGATGGAAATGTAGAGGGACACATTTATATACATGCTGTTGTTAAGTCGATAGTTGCAGTTCGTCATTGATGGGCCTGTAGCTCAGCCAGGTAGGAAAGAGATAATGTGCTCTTTCCCTGGATAGAGCATCTGGCTTTTAACCAGATGGCCTGGGGTTCGAAAATGGATCATCGATAGGTGATTCTCGGAAATCCCCACAGGCCCGTCAATCACATTACCTCTGCTTGATCAATCAAAAAGAAGGGGAACAAACCATGGGTAATAAGGATGAAATAAATGTATTAAAGCACGGGCTCGTTCCCGAACATAAACTCGTGCCTAAAGATGAGGAGAAAGAGATTCTAGAGAAGATGGACGTCCAGAGAGAGAATTTACCAAAGATAAGAAAGACCGATCCAGCCTTGGAACAACTGGAAAAGGTCCACGGTGATATCAACGTTGGTAGGATAATCGAGGTCAGAAGGAAAAGCAGGACATCTGATTCTGCAAATGCATATCGTTTAGTCGTCAAACGTGATTAAAAATGATATATGATTGTTATGAGGGGATGATATAAATGAGAGAACTTGTAGACGCATTTTTTGAGGAAGCGAACATAGTCGGTCATCACATGGAATCATACGATGATTTTTTGCCTACAGTGGATAACCCTAACAGCAGGGCTCAGAAGATAGTAGACAATATAAGGATCGGATTCGATGAAGGTGGATGGGGTAAGATAAAACTCGATCCAGAGAAAGTCGACGGTCAAGACATACAGATAAGGGTCGGTCGAAAAAGAGGAGACGACGGTAGGATACCGCCTAACGCGGAACCTACGATCAGGATCAAAAAACCCACGATCAAGGAAGCCAGCGGATCGGAACACAAACTGACACCTCACGAGGCCAGGCTGAGAGACCTTTACTATGACGCTGAACTAGAGATGAAATTTAGCCTGATACGTGATGGGATCGAAGAGGAACCAAAATGGATCTCCGTAGGTAGACTTCCCGTTATGATCGGTTCTAAGATATGTAATCTCCATCAAGATAACTTGGATAACACCATAGAAGAAGTCCTTAACTTGGACAAAGACAGCAAAGAATTTATTGAGATGGACGAAGAAGATAAGCTGACTGAGTTAGGAGAGGATCCGGTCGATCCTCAGGGTTACTTCATAATTGGGGGGACCGAAAGGAATTTGATGGCCGTTGAAGATATGGCGACCAACAGGGTGATGTGTGAGATAAATGAGAAATATGGAAGAGAACATGAGGTCGCGAAGATATTCTCTCAAAGACACGGCTTCAGAGCCATGACTAGATTGGAGAGAAAGAAAAACGGCATGATAAGCGTTTCAGTACCTTCCGCGAACGGCGAAATACCTTTGGTCATATTGATGAAAGCTCTAGGTATGGACAGCGATGAAGAGATCTACAATTCTATAGTCACCGAACCCGAGATGGCCAGTTTGGTATTCGCAAATATCGAGATGTGCCAGGAGGAAGAAGAGTATTCCCCTGACGGAGTTTATGATCAAGAGGACGCTTTAGCTTACTTGGAGAGAAAGTTCGCCACAGGGCAAGCTGAAGAGTATAGAAGAAAAAAGATAGAGTCCATACTAGACAGATCACTCTTACCTCATCTAGGTGACAAAAAAGGAAATAGGATGAAAAAGGCCGTTTTCCTGGGAAGGATGACTAGAGCCATCCTTGAGCTTTACATGGGCGAAAGAGAGCCCGACGATAAAGATCACTATGCGAACAAGAGATTGAAACTAGCGGGAGACCTGATGTCAGATCTTTTCCGAGTTTCTGTTGTGAATCTACTCAAAGACCTTAAATATCAACTAGAGAGGAACTTCAGGAAAAAGGGAGATATAAGGATCAAATCCTCCATAAGACCGGATCTCCTATCGAATAAATTGCAACATGCTATGGCAACGGGAAATTGGGTCGGTGGTAGAACCGGTATATCTCAACTTCTAGACAGAACTTCCAACATGGCGGCTATAAGCCATCTGAGAAGAGTTAAATCACCACTATCAAGGAGCCAACCTCACTTCGAGGCTAGAGAACTCCATCCTACCCACTGGGGTAGGCTGTGTCCTAACGAAACTCCAGAGGGACAAAACTGTGGTCTCGTAAAGACCTCGGCTCTAATGGTCAACGTTTCCAAGGGCGCAGAGGTCATGGAGACCAGATGGAACCTGCATGATCTAGGCCTTATGGAGATGGGATCAGGAAGCGATTCGAGCTCTAAAGTATATTTGAACGGTGATCTAGTCGGCGTCGTTGATGATCCAGATCAATTCGTAAAAAATGTCAGGTCGGCTAGAAGAGATGGTGAGGTCTCAGACCAGCTCAACCTCAGATATAACCAAGATATGGACGAAGTGATAATCAACTCGGACGAAGGTAGAGTGAGGAGACCTCTCATGATAGTCGAAGACGGGAGCGTCAATTTCACTACCGAGATCATAGATGAGATAGAACAAGGTAAAAGAGATATAGAATCATTATTCGAAGATGGTTTCGTAGAATGGATAGACGCTGAAGAGGAAGAAGACCTATATGTAGCTTTATATCCCTTCGACATACCGAGCATGTGCGATCACTGTGAAGAGCCTCTATCTGAAGCCGACATCAAATGGATGAATATGGGTGAAGGCGAAGATATCTCAGAGGTGAAATGTAGAAAGTGCGACGGGAAGATGGAGGTCGAATCGAAGATAGAGGATGAACACACTCATATGGAAGTCGATCCTTTACTCATGCTCGGTGCATCAACGGGTTTGGTCCCCTTCGCGGAACACAATGCCGCCCCTCGTTGTTCTATGGGCGCCAACATGATGAAGCAGGCATTAGGCCTGAACGCATCTAATTACAGGACCAGGCCCGATACGAGAGAACATCTTCTTCACTATCCTCAGCTATCGCTTCTTCAGACCAAGACCATGGAACTGGTCAATTATAACAAAAGACCTGCAGGCCAGAACTTCGTAGTTGCAGTGATGCCTTACCATGGATATAACATGGAAGACGCAATAATAATGAACAGGGCCGCTATAGATCGGGCTTTGGCTAGGTCAACATTCTTCAGGACCTACACGGCTGAAGAAAGAAAATATCCCGGTGGTCAGGAAGACGAATTCGAGATCCCTGATCCAGATGTCCGAGGAGCTAGGAGTGATCAACAGTACAGTAAATTAGACAAAGACGGTCTTATCAATCCTGAAACCAACGTAGACGGTGGAGAGGTCATCGTAGGGAAGACCTCGCCTCCAAGATTTTTGGAGGAAGACACAGATCTCATGGCTCCACAAAAAAGGAGAGAAACTTCCGAGATAGTAAGACCGAGGGAGAAAGGATGGATAGATTCCGTCATGCTCACAGAATCAGAAGACGGAAGCCGTGTTGTCAAGACTAAGATAAGAGATCAAAGGATCCCTGAGCTGGGAGATAAATTCACATCTAGACACGGTCAAAAAGGTGTCATAGGAAAATTGGTGGAACCTGAAGACCTACCTTTCACTGAAGAAGGAGTTGTCCCAGACTTGATCGTCAATCCTCACGCGATGCCTTCAAGGATGACGGTCGCTCACATGCTAGAGATGCTCGGTGGCAAAGTGGCCTCGCTCGAAGGTAGACATATAGACGGGACTCCTTTCAGTGGAGAAAGCGAGGACGCCCTTAAGGAATCTCTTAAAGAAGCAGGATTCAAGTCCAACGGTACCGAGATCCTTTATGACGGAAGGAGCGGCAAGATGTTGGAAGCAGAGATATACATGGGCGTAATCTACTATCAGAAACTGCACCATATGGTCTCAAACAAGCTACACAGTAGATCTAGAGGTCCCGTACAGATACTCACCAGACAGCCAACTGAAGGACGTTCACGTAAGGGCGGTCTGAGGTTCGGAGAGATGGAAAGGAACACCCTGATAGGACACGGCACCGCCATGGTGATAAAAGATAGATTGCTCGATCAGTCAGACGGAACCACGGAATATATCTGTGGGAATGAGGATTGTGGACACATAGCCATATTAGACAGCAACGGAGAATTGAGGTGCCCGGTCTGTGGTGAGAAATCCGACATACATCAGATACAGACCAGTTTCGCCTTCAAATTGTTGATGGATGAATTAAGATCACTTGGAGTTACCATGCGCTTGAATGTGGAGGATCAAAGATGACTCAAAATAAAGGTATCTCTAAAAGGATAGGAAGTATACAGTTCGCCTACATGTCTCCAGAAGAGAAAAGAGATCTTTCCGCTACCAAGATAATCACGCCTGATACTTACGATGATGACGGTTTTCCCATAGAGATGGGACTGATGGACCCTCATCTCGGAGTTATCGAACCAGGTTTAAGATGTAAGACCTGTGGGGGTAGAGTAGATGAATGTTCAGGTCATTTCGGACACATAGAATTGGCTATGCCGGTAATACATATCGGTTACGTTAAGGAGATAAAAAAGCTTCTCAGGTCGACTTGCAGTGAATGCGGTAGGATACTCCTCCCTGAAGAGGAAAGCGACAGCTACTTAGAAAGGATGGAAGAGATGCAGAATATGGGAGCCGATCTTTTGGATATACGTTCATTAGCCAAGGACGTATCTAAAGAAGCTAGAAAGAACAACGTTTGTCCGCACTGTAAGACCGAACAGCGCAAGATAAAATTGGATAAGCCTACGACTTTCAGAGAAGAAAATACCAAATTGACCGCTAAAGAAGTCAGGGCTAGATTGGAAAAGATCCCTGATCAAGATCTCTGGCCACTGGGCATAAATCCAGATATAACTCGGCCTGAATACATGGTCTTGAAAGTTCTTCTAGTCCCACCTGTTACTGTGAGGCCCTCTATAACTTTAGAATCTGGAGATAGGTCTGAAGATGACTTAACTCACAAACTTGTCGACATACTCAGGATAAACCAGAGGCTTAGGGAGAACAGAGACGTTGGTTCTCCTCAGTTGATCGTAGAAGATCTTTGGGACCTTTTGCAGTATCATGCCACGACTTACTTCGATAATCAGACTTCAGGTATACCTCCCGCCCGTCACCGCAGCGGAAGGACTCTGAAGACGTTGATACAGAGGTTGAAAGGAAAAGAAGGTCGTTTCAGACAGAACTTGAGCGGTAAAAGGGTCAACTTCTCCGCGCGTAGTGTCATATCGCCTGATCCGTGGCTATCCATAAATGAAGTCGGTGTGCCGGAAAAGGCGGCCCGAGAACTGACCGTTCCTGTAAAAGTCACGCCTATGAATCTAGACCATGCAAGGGAGATAGTCAAAAGAGGGCCGTCCCCTAGAGAGGACGGAAATTATCTACCCGGAGCTAATTACATGATAAGACCCGATGGTAGAAGGATAAAAGTAACGGAAAAGAATTCCGAAACGGTAGCCGAAAAGGTCGAGCCGGGTTTCACTATAGAGCGTGAGCTCAAAGATGGAGATATAGTCCTTTTCAACAGGCAGCCTTCACTGCATCGGATGTCAATGATGGCTCACGAAGTTAAAGTAGTCCCGGGAAAGACCTTCAGGTTGAATCTGGCAGTCTGTCCTCCTTATAATGCGGATTTTGACGGCGATGAGATGAACCTGCATGTATTACAAAGTGAAGAAGCTAGAGCGGAAGCTAAGGTCCTTATGAAGGTGCAAGAACATATATTATCACCTAGATTCGGAGGGCCCATAATAGGAGCCATCCAAGATCATATAAGCGGTCTGTTCTTCCTCACTCACGAAAATCCATCATTTACCAGGGAAGACGTGGTCAGCATATTCTCAAACTTGAAAACTGAAAGCTTCCCAGAACCGGTCGAAGAAGACGGTCAAAAGGTGTGGAAAGGTAAAGATATCTTCAGTCATTTTCTGCCAGACGGTCTCAACATCCAATTCCAGGCATCGATATGCGAGAAATGTACCAACTGTGATGAAGAAGAGTGCGATATAGATGCCTTCGTCAATATCGAGGACGGAGAACTGGTCAACGGTACGATAGACGAAAACGCAGTCAGTGCATTCGCTGGAGAGATCGTTGATAAATTGGCAAGAGATTATGGAACGGACACCGCTAGAAAGTTCATAGATCAGATAACTACTATAGCTTTAGGAGTGATCACCTTGAGAGGTTTCACGACTAGTATCGATGACGAAGAGATCCCTGAAGAGGCCTCTAGACAGATAAATTCTATATTGGATAAGGCAGAAAACAAAGTTAGAAATCTGATCGAAGCTTATAGAGAAGGAGATCTAGAAGAGCTGCCCGGTAGAGGACTCGAGGAAACCCTAGAACTCAAGATAATGAAGGAATTGGGTAAAGCAAGAGACGATGCAGGGCAGATCGCGAGCAAACATCTAGGTTTGGGTAATAACGCCGTAGTCATGGCTAGGACCGGTGCGAGAGCGAGCATGTTGAACCTTACTCAGATGGCCGGTGCACTCGGACAACAGGCTATCAGAGGCGAAAGACCGAGCAGAGGTTTCGAAGAAAGGACTCTTTCACACTTTAAGAGAGGGGAACTCGGTGCCGAGTCAAAGGGTTTCGTCAAGTCATCTTACAAGGAAGGACTTAATCCAGTAGAATACTTCTTCCACAGTATGGGAGGTAGGGAAGGTCTTGTGGATACAGCTGTCCGTACAAGTAGATCAGGATACATGCAGAGACGGCTCATCAATGCACTAGAAGATCTGATGGTGGAAAATGACGGTACCGTAAGGAACTCAGCCGATACGGTAGTTCAGTTCCAGTATGGTGAAGACGGGGTAGATCCGATGAAGAGCAAGCAAGGAGACGCTATAGATATAGATGACGTTATACGCGATTTCAAGTTAGGAGGGGATGAATAATGGCGAAGAAAGATACGATACAAGCATTGAAACGAAGAGATATAGACGAAGAAACGGCAAAAAAATTGGCAGACGAGGGGTTTTTACTCGGTGATGTAAAGTCCGCTTCCAAAGAGGATCTCGAAGAGGTACTTGATGAAGAAAAAGCAAAAGAAGTCAAAAAATTGATCGGCAAAAAACCAAAGAGCAAAAAGAAAAAGAAAAAAAGCAAGAAGAGCGAGAAGGAAAAAGAGAAGATCGAAAGACCTGATGATTTCATACCGGATAAGTTCGATGAACTCGAAGGAACCGCGAAAAAGGTGAAGGAATTAGCCGAGGATAAAGGATACGATCTACCAAGGGCGATCATAACGGATACGGCGGAAGGACTTGAAAAGCACGATATACCAGAGAAAGATTATGGAGATATAATCGAGATAGTCAACGATAGATATCAAAACAGGAAAGTCGATCCCAAGGAGTCTGTCGGTATCCTAGGAGCTCAATCCATAGGTGAACCCGGTACGCAGATGACGATGAGAACATTTCACCATGCAGGTGTCGCGGAGATAGGCGTTACTCAGGGACTGCCCAGGATGATAGAGATCGTGGACGCAAGAAAAGTTCCCAGTACACCTTCGATGGAAGTACATCTTGAAGATGATATCAAGGACGATAGGGAAGAAGCTAAAACCATAGCATCAAGACTCGAAATAACCAGGCTAAAAGATGTAGCGGATGTCGAGATCGATATGGCCGAGACCAATATCGTGATAAAACCAGATATGGATGATCTCGATGATAAGAATATAGAGATCGACGAGATAGCCCAGAAATTGAGTAAATCGAGAGGCATAGAGGGAGACGTCAATACTTCTGGAAATGAGATCAATATAAAGATAGAAGAGGGAAAATTCAGTCTTCTTCACGAATCGGTAGAGAATGCCAAAAGCATGAAGATAAAAGGAGTGAAGGGCATAGAAAGAGGAGTCATACGCCGAGACGGAGGCGAGTTCATCATATATACGGAAGGATCGAATCTAGAAGAGGTCCTCAAGATGGACGGCGTAGATGTGGAGAACACTACGACCAACAGTCCCAACGAGATATACAACGTGCTCGGTATAGAAGCTGCTAGGAACTCGGTGATACATGAAGCTAAGAACACGCTAGACGAGCAGGGACTCGAAGTCGACATAAGGCATGTTATGTTGGTTGCCGATATAATGACCAACGAGGGCGACCTCAAGGCTATAGGTAGGCACGGTGTTTCCGGTAAAAAGACAAGCGTGCTCGCTCGTGCCGCTTTCGAGATCACAAGTCAGCATCTATTGAGAGCAGCTATCATCGGCGAAAAAGACGAACTCAGCGGTGTAGCCGAAAACGTCATAGTTGGACAGCCCATAACCCAAGGTACAGGAGATATCGATGTGAAGTACACTGGACGTCCAGCCGGGATGGCAGAGGAAAAAGAAGATGGAGAGTAAGTCCCTTTAAAAAATCATAAATACTAGGGCAATGATGGATAAAACGATCACTTCAAAATGGTGGTGCCAGAATGGATATAAATAGAGAAATTAGGATGGCCGTTAACACCGGTTCGGTGGATTTCGGTATCAAAGAGGCAAAAGAAAACGCAGACGAAGACGAATGCAAGTTGTTGATCGTCGCATCTAACTGTCCAGACGAGACTCTGGTAGGGAGTGACGAGTACAGTGGAGTCCCAGTTTATAAATATAGAGGTAACAACCAACAATTGGGTTCCGCGGCTGGAAAACCCTTTGCGGTATCTACACTCTCGATAAAAGATGCTGGTAACTCGAATGTTCTTTCGCTGAAGGCGGAATGATCATGTCGGAGAACGTAGAAGATATAACATTCAACGAAAAAACCCTGCGGTATATCTCTGTTTTCGAGAAGATAACCGATACCGAAGTCGTCGACTGTATAGATATACCTGAAAAAGTCATATTTCTCGTAAAGAACGGTTCTATACAGAAGGCTATCGGTAAAGGGGGGAAGAACGTCACTAAAATAAGCGATGCGATCGACAGGAACGTTCACGTGATAGAATTCAGCGATGATGAAGAAAAGCTACTTGAAAATATATTTTACAGCTACGAGGTCAAAGACGTCGAGATAGAAGATAAAAATGGAGTCAAACACGGAACCGTCGAAGTCGCACAGGAAAACAAAGCCAGGGCTATCGGAAAAGAAGGTAGAAATCTTTCCATAGCAAGAAAAATAATGATGAGACACTCAGACGTATCCAGTGTATCTGTCGCGTAATATTGAAGGCGGACCTCTAAAGTGTAGGAATGGGGTAATTTCCTTTTCGGTTTTCCATCTATCTTTACAGTCACATCCGGGTATCTCTTCCGATACTGAGATATCCTGGGTCTTGTTGAACTTTTCCAATATCTCGATTATCTTATCGTTACATCTTTCACAGTTATCGGCTCCTCTCTCAGATCCCAATCCAGCTTTAGAGACCACCACCGGTACATCTATGTCAGATGTTGAAAAGAGCACTTCGAGCAGTGACCATAACCACGGAGGACTATAGAGACCCCTGTGCCAAAGTTCTTCCAATAGAGTCCCGTTCTGTATATTTATCGGATTGATAGAGATCACGTCAGTTATTTCGGCTATATCTCTTATCGAGTTCTCGAGGTCCTCGATAGCTTCATTCTCTGTGAGGAAAGGAGGTTTCAATAGAAGGTAAGTCCTAATCGATACTAGGTCAGAGACTTTTTCCACAGCCTCCTCATAATCTCGAAATTTGAAACCCTTGTTTATACAGTTCTCAAGGACAAAATCGTTCGAGCTCTCGAGTCCTATAGCTAATTCTAATCTTTTGACTGAGCGTGAAAATTTTTCCACTCTTTTCCTATCGACGAATTCAGGTCTTGTCTCTATGACCGTCTTTTCAGCATCGAAGCTTTCGAGTATCTTCCGCGCAGTTTCGTCGTCTATCTCCTCCATATCCATGAAACTGCCGGACGTGTATATCTTGACGATATCTTGATCTTTATAATCAGAGATCGCTTCCTCCAATTGTTCCTCCAAGTCTTCTTTATCTATATCCGGATTTGTGTCGGTGTGATATCCACACATAGAACAACCGGCCCCGTAAGAACGGCAGCATCCGCGTGTCCTAAAAATGACCGAGAAGACCTCTTCTACCTCTCCATCGAGATATTCTTTCTCGTCCCAGTATGCCACCAGATCTTTTCTCTCGCTTCTAGATGTTTTTCTGTTGTACTTTTTGATCTCAGAGTTCAAGCCCATATTCGAATCCAGTCGCTGTAAGATAATAAATGTTTTCTTTTATGATGATTGCTGCTAAAGTTGATGATAAAAACACGTCATACAGATGATGTTATCTGGAGAACCAAATCGAGGCGGGCACGCCCCTAGACATTTAAAAAAAGTCAAATCCCGGAAGAAAAGCCATGGTTAGGGGCCGATGCACCTCCTCAATTTGAGTTCTTCCAGTTCCGCATAACATCTATATTTTATCGGATATATGTTTTTTGGTAGTTTTTCAAATTTTATTGGTGAAACAGATGTCATTTGTGCAGTTTTACTATCGAATTGATCAAATGCCGATATCGGTACTTCTTTTAAGGATCGCCGCTGATATCAAAAAAGAAAATGCAATTATATCCCCTATACAATAAGCCGGTTGATTGCACATGAAAGTTCTCCGTGACAAATCAAAGATGACCAGGTTCCTGATCCTCTACGAAGCTGCGGTAGAGAGACCTAATAGACTTGCGGACCTATCTTCTAAGCTCGACATGAGCGAACAGGCAGTCTCAAATTATGTATCTAAGATGGAAGAGGAGGGTCTGATCGACAGGTCTAAAAGTTCCTACAGACCCACTTCCAAGGGAATGGAGTTGGTGAGAGAAATCGTTTCAGATCTGGGAAATTTTCTAGATGAGGCGAGCGAGAGCATAAACTTCATCTCCACCTGTACAGCAGTAGCTTCTGAAAATATAAATGAAGGTGACAGGGTCGGGCTGAAGATGGAAAAAGGTTTCCTTCACGCTTCTCTCGAAGAATCTGCAAGTATGGGTACTGCTCTAAACAGTGTCGGAGAAGGCGAACCGCTTAGAGTCGGCGGTCTAGAGGGGATAACCGAGATGGAATTAGGTGAAATTTTCCTGATCGAAACAGACATAGACGGTGATATAGTGGAAAAAGCCGAAAATATAAGATCTAAAATAAAATCTATCGACCATGACAGGTTGGCTATCAAAGGAGAGATGCAGTACGGCATCTGCAACATCATAGATATCGAACCGGACATAAAGTTCGCCCCTGTGAGTTCATCTATAAATGCTGCGGAAAAGGGACTAGATATACTTATGATGCTCTCTAAAAAGGATCTAGATGAGGTCCTAGAGAAGATAAACGAGAGAAACAGAGGTCTAGACGAGGACTATAAGATAGATTACACCGTGGTCTAGACGATTATCGGGATATCCCTTCCACAGTCCGGACATTTTCCGTCTTTCAGATTCAATCTTCCGGATGAAAAATAAGAGCGGGACATTATGGTAGTACCACAGTCTGGACACCTGGTGTCATTGTTCGCTCTCATATTGCCTAGATAAACGAAATGCACACCGGCGTCTTCAGCTATCTTTCTCGCTTCCTTCATCTTTTCAGGGGGTGTCGGCGGCGTATCCCTCATCTCGTGATCTGGATGAAAGCGAGAAAAATGTAGGACGGTATCTTCCCCTAGATTCTCCCGCACCCATCTGGAAAATCTGCGGACTTCCTTCTTCGAATCGTTGTGACCCGGTATTATAAGATAAGTCACTTCAACGTGAACTCCTTCAGAAACCGCGGTCTCCGCGGTGTCGAGTACTGGCTGAATGGTCCCACCGGCGATGTCCCTGTAAAATCTATCACTGAATGCCTTTATATCTATGTTCATAGCGTCCAGGTAGGGTGTGATCTTCTTCAGTGGTTCGTCTTGTATGTAGCCGTTAGTTACGTAGACCGTGTACTTATCGGTCTCGCTCTTTATCTTCTTGAAAACATCGTAGCTGAACTCATAGGAGATAGTAGGTTCGTTGTAAGTCCATGCGATACCGTCGTATCCCATCGTCTCTTTCACCAGGTCTTCAACGGATCTCTTCTTCAGATAGGGGCTTTCAGGATCACCACAGGACAGAGAAGCGTTCTGACAAAAGCTGCAGGATAGGTTACATCCCATCGTGCCGTATGATAGGACTTTCGTACCCGGATGGAAATGGTAGAGCGGCTTCTTTTCTATAGGGTCCACCGATAAAGAGGCGGCCTTACCGTAAATATTAGAATAAAGGACACCGCCTTGATTCTGCCTAACATTGCATAGACCCTTTTCACCATCTTTTATCAGGCAGTTGTGAGGGCATAGATAGCAGTGAACTTTATCGCTTTCTTTCTCCTCCCAAAACATCGCTTCCTTCATCGTGTATTATGATAGGGTTGTTTATCTACAAATAAATTTTCATTTCTCTAGACTAAATTTTGAGATCGAAAACGACGTGAAAAACATGAGGGGCGTAGGACTTTATAATTTTCTTTTCGACGATCCTGAATCCGGTATCAAGACGATCTTCGAGCTCATCTTTTACGTCCTCAGGATATTCAGAATCTAGACTCCTAGTATGATAATGTATGATACCAGAACCGTCTAAGAACTCTATCGCTTTATCCAAAAATTTCCCCGTATCATGAAGATATCCCATGACCACTCTATCGGCACCAGAATAAGAAAAGTCGCGGTTATCGCCATTCCAGGGTCTTACAGTATCTTCTACATCGTTCAATCTTACGTTCTCTTCAAGGTAACTAAAGGCCGTTGGGTTGATCTCTAAAGAAAATATCTTTTCCGCACCTCCGTGGACTGCCATAGGAAGGGAGAAATAACCTATACCTGCGAACATATCCACAACTACATCGTCTTCGTTAACTACCTGGGCCATCCTTATCCTTTCATCGATGTTACCGCTGGAGAACATTAGCTTAGATGTATCCAATCTATATTTTATCCCATTTTCGACGTGTACGGTCTCGGTATCATCACCATAGATCTTTTCCACTTCAGGCTCCCTTTTCATTCCCTGGATACTTCCCTGCAGCATGACCGTTTTTGCGTTCAAAACTTCAGCGTAGGCCTCACCGATCCTCTCCTCATGTTCCTTCAAACTATCCGAGAGCTTGATAAAGAGTATATCTCCGATGAGCTCCCAATTATCGGGAAGTCGTTTCTTTTCTTCAGAAGGGATATCTATCTTTTCCTTGATCTGTAGGTATGGTTTCGATCGCTTCTGTCTAAACTTTGGATCTTTGTCGGAATAATCGCCTTCTTTTTTTACCGGAAATATCAGTTCGTCGCCCTCGGTCTTTATCATCCTGTTTGGATCCAGCCTACCGTCTTCCTTCAGCCTCTGAAGTGTTTTCTGACCTTTTTGTTTTGGAACTTTTATCGCCGGGTATCCTTCTTTATCCATCTTATGTTTCTACGTCGACGGTCACATAAGTATTTTATAGTCTGCTCGATTAATATTGTGACGATGGACCAAAGATATGTGGTCATAGCAGCGGTCATACTCATGATCGTATCTTTTTGTTCAGTACCGGTACGATCAGATGAGATCTCTGATCCTCGATATACTAATGAGATGATCACTGAGATAAACACTCCAAACATTGAACCCGGAAATGATGACAAAATTGTTATAACTCTCCAAAACCCGTATATGGATTTTGAGGACGGAGAGATGAAAAATACCACGTTGATGATCGAGATATTTTACCATAGCGATCTAGGTGTGGAAAATGATATCTCAGAAATAGAGAGTCCTCCTGTTTTCAGCAACGAAGAACTAAGCTCTATGGAGGAGATCGATGAGCTCTCTCCCGGGGAAACTGAAGATCTAGAATATCTTATAACGACTGCAGAAGATACTGAAGAAGGGGTCTATTCATTAAGGTTAAAACTGACATTCAGCATGGACGATGAAAGAGAGGTGATGAAATCTAGAGGTTTTTTCACCACGGAGGAGTGGCGAGAGAGTGATCAGGGTGATGATCTAGAATATCTTAACGTCAGTGGATTGCTGCTGGATAGTTCCTTCGAAGTCAGGGACCCTGTCCCTCGATGGCCTCAGTACGCTCTAGGTATAGTCGCAGGCTTTTCCGGGATACTGGCTGTCATGTTTTATATGCAGGAAAAATACGGTTCGTTCCCGAGGTTAGAAAAAACTTTTGATAGCTGGTCCGATAAACTTCAGAAGCTCAGGAGCCGTCTTAAGTAGCGGTCTGATCAGTTTAGAATGATTATCTATATCCCCTTCACGCTCGATGATCCGTCTAGTTTTTTCTTTGCTCAATATATTCAATAGTTTATCTAGATCACGATCGGTCATATCTTTGTAGACTTTTCTGACTCTCATCTCTCGAGATATCTTTTTACCTATACTTTTCTGCCATCTTTTATGGTATCTATCAAGGCTCCTCTTAGAAACATCTCCCTCTCCAAGAGCCTCGATGACCACATCCGAGCATATATCCGCGGCTTTGATACCCCAATATATACCCCCTCCGGAAAGCGGTTTTACCTGGGAAGCGGAATCTCCTACTATACACAGTCCATCAGAAACACTCCGCTCTAGATTTCCTAGAGGTATGGTACCCGATAAGAAAGTCAGTACACTGTCCTCTAATCCTTTTGATCTCAAGTGTTTCGTCAGATGACCGTAGGTTTTACCGTCATCGCTGGCTAGACCGATCAATTTACCTGTTTTGAAAGGGACTTCATATAGAAAAAAACCTGAAGTGATGTCATTTCCTAGATATATTTGAACATCTTTATCATGTTTTGGTACAACAGCTTGTACAGCGGGAAGGAACTCGTCTGGAGAAGGTAAATCCGCAGATCTTCTGATCACCGAACCGGGACCGTCGGCACCTATGACCACGTCAGCTTTTATGGTTTTGATTTTTCCGTCCTCTACGAATTCGATCTTTCTTTTTTCACCGTAAGAGGTACTTTTGACTCTACATCTTAATCTTATCTCGGCACCAGCCTTAGCGGCCTTGGTAGCCAGCTCTCTATCGAATCTAGACCTGTCGATAACTACTGCTTTATCGTCCTTGTTATCTAATTCCAGCCTTTCTCCAGAAGGTGAGTTTATGACCGCTCTTTTTGGGCTGAGTATTTTACTCCGTGTTCCCGTCAAGTCGAGTACACGTGGACTCACTAAACCAGCACACTGGACTGGTTTTCCGATGGCCGATTTTTTATCGAGGACCAAAGTATCATGACCCGCCTCGGCGGTTCTTTTTGCGACCCTTAGACCTGCGGGACCCGCTCCTACTACGACTACTTCACTCAAGACGGTGATTGAGTATATTCAAATCATTTTAACATTTTGCTTCACACACGGAATTTACGGGTCCGGGAAAACAATTAAAACCGTGACCGAATTGGCTAAAACATGAGACTAGATGAATTAGAATGTCCTATACTGGATAATCATATACACCTGCAGGAAAGAGGCCAAGGTGTGGATGCGGTGAAAAAGTTCGAAAGAGCTGGTGGAACTCACTTGATACTTTCGCATCTGCCGTATCACGATCTAAGAGAGTGGGACGAAAAGGGTTACGAACCGATATACGAGAGGACTATCGACCTAGCTGAGAGAGCCATGGAAAAGACGTCTGTTGAGATATTCGTCACTCTAGGACCCTATCCAGTGGACCTGGTTGATCTGAAAGATAAAGTGGGTCTCAAAAAAGGAGAAGAAATCTTGAAAAAAGGGATGGATTTGGCTGCCGATTACTTGGACAGATATAGAGTCGTAGCATTAGGAGAGATAGGCAGACCACATTTCGACGTTTCGGAGGATTTGTTACAGGCTTCTAACAGGATAATGAGATATGGTATGGAACTAGCATATGACGCTGGTTGCGCAGTGGTATTACACACCGAAAGTACGACTCCAAAGGTCTGTAAGGAGATAGCTGGGATGGCTGACGAGATAGGTCTTTCAAGAGATAAGATAGTGAAGCACTATTCTCCACCACTAGTCGAAGAAAAAGAGAACTACGGATTGTTCCCTTCGATACTCGCTAGCGAAGATAACATGAAGGAGGCGATCCCAAAAGGAAACAGGTTCATGTTGGAGACCGACTATTTAGACGATCCGAATAGACCGGGCGCGGTACTAGGTATCAAAAACGTTCCCAAAAAAACGAGGAAACTATATGAAGAAGGTACTTTGAAGGATAAAGACATGCGGAAAATACACAAAGATAATCCCGAGGACGTTTACGGTATAGATATCGAAGTCTGATCAACCGAGTTCTTCTTTTATCATCTTCATCAGATCATCCACACAGTCTTTGCAGAAGCTTTTATCTCCTACCTTTTTGTACTCTTTGGTCCAATTACCACAGAAGTGGCATCTATCCGAGTCTAAAGGCATATCTTTTTCCTCCTATTCATAAGATATAGCTTTAATGTTATAAACATTTTACAGACCTTCTTACCATTTTTTTGACAGCAACTCAGGATTTTTAAGGTGGTCTTTGTTGAACTTTTGTCTCATCTCAGCCGCATCTATAACGAAGGAAGATGAGAGATAGTCTCCGATCCTTTGATCATTTTGAAATATCAATGCCATATCGATCGCAAGGATCACGAGACCAGCGAAGGCTATATATGGTAATTCCCAAGCACCCAGTGCTACAAACATAAGGGACGGTACTGGCCATAAAGATCTGAAAATATTTCTTATGAACGATTGTTTCAATGTCAGATCCTCCCCGTACTTACCGAAGACTTTTAGATTGAGGAATTTCTTTCCAAGAGTCGAGGCTCCTTCCGAGTATTCGAGAGCGGTGAAGTAGATTAACTGCAAACCAGAAAAAACCCCAACGGCTATAAAATAATATGATCCGAGGATGAATATACCACTATCAGTCGAAGCTAACGGCTCAGAAGGCATACCAAGATACGGTATACCCACGATCTGAAGCAAATTATGCAAAGTGAAAAATACTATCAACAATATGACAACATCTAAGATATAGGCTGTTGTCCTCCGTAGAAGGGTCGCTGGAAAAAATATGAATCTTTCGTCTCCTTCGCTCTTCTGGTGATAGCGATATTTATCGCCCTGATAGTCTATTATCTTTTCCATCTTATCCACCATCGAGTTGGTATATAAATAAATTTACGCCTTGTCTTAGTGATCATCTTTTTTTGAACTTGAACAGCGGACCTATGACTTTTCTATTTCCTCTTTAACCAGCTCGATCAGTTAGCGACGCGGCCCTTAGAGAAACTTTCTTCGCCCACTTTTTTGTATTCTTTGGTCCAGTTACCACAGGAGTGACACCTTTCAGAGTCAAGCGGCATATTTTTGCTCCTTGTTTATCTATATATGTGGTGAGCGTGAGATCATTCATTTCAGGTACGATTAAGCGAAGATCCTCCTTGCCAAAGAAGCGCTATTTTTTGGATTGCCGTAAGACGGACCAGAGGCATCCTGGCTCGGAAGCTCTCCAGTGACCATGGCGAATGAAACATATATTTGAATTTTTCAAATCTTTGGTCAGATAGAGAGATCGATGGATTCATGTTTCGTATCCACAGTTGACACAACGCATCCCGCTATCCGACTTGGTCACCAGTGAGTCCTC
>JAFDTP010000161.1 GCA_019594195.1 Thermoplasmata archaeon | reverse complement strand
TGACGCAACTATATCAATACCTGGTTGCGTCTTTCACAATATTTTTAGATAAAAAAGAAAACAAGAATTTATTGAGGAAAAGTTTTTAGGAGATCTGAGGTGCTTTGTCCTCTCTTTTTCCCTTGAACTCTATCTCTATTTCCAGTTCTCTTTCTCCGTATCCTTCGAAGTCTATATCCAGTTCTATATTATCTCTGAAAGTGAACGGCAGTTCCCATTCATCTGTGGTTATGGTGACTGTGTCTCCTTCTCTCATCTGTTTCGCCAACGATTCCAAGAAATCAGCGGCCTGTTCTTTATTCAAGTAAACTTCGTGTTCAAGATCTCCTTCTCTCACGACTCTTTTCTCGCCTTCGGATTCGTTCGGTATCTCGGGCATCTTATCACTCATGATGGAACAAAACATTAAAATATATAAATTTTCTTTGGAATTCTATACGTGATAGATATGGAACCAACAAAGATCATCGGATCGAAAGCCCGATTGGAAATACTCCACCGTTTGACTAAAGAAGATATGTATGTTTCCGAGCTGATGGAGAAAGTCGGATTGGACGGAAAAACCGCGAAGCATCACCTCGATAAGTTGAAAGAAGCCGGTATAATCTCATCGAGGATGGAAGGGAGAAGAAAATATTATTCACTAGAGAAACGAGTGATCGTCAAGATCTCGCCCTCGCCGAACCGGAGATTTCAGATACAATTCCCTGAAGCTAATAAAGGGTGATCTAATCCACAGGTTCGAATTCAGCGGTGAAGTGACCCAGTAATTCAGGGGCGTAAGTCCTTTTCAACCCTTTGATCTCGTCTCTCCTTTTATAGAGTTTTGCCACGGACTCTGCAACATAATCCAACTGGTTAAGTGTGTAGACTCTCCGTGGTATAGCGAGTCGCATGGTCTCCATCCTAGCCGGGATGATATTACCATCTTCGTCCTTTTCACCAAAAGCGCTTGTTCCTAACTCTACCGCTCTTACGCCCGATTCTATGTAAAGTTCCGTCGTAAGCGCCTGAGCCGGAAACTTTTCCGGAGGTATATCCGCTAAAAACCTTCCTCCATCAACGAAGACCGCATGACCGCCTACGGGCTCTATTATCGGAACGTCGTTCTCAAGTAGCTCCTCCGCTAAATATTCGACCTGTTGATGCCTGTATCTTTGATAATCTTCTCTTGTAGCTTCTTTCAATCCTTCCGCCATAGCCGAAAGTTCCCTACAGGCTAGACCGCCATATGTGGGAAAACCTTCGATGATGATGCTTAGATTTTTGCATTTTCTGTGGAGTCCTTCGTCTTTTATCCCTATAAGACCGCCGATGTTTACCAGACCCTCTTTCTTGGCGCTGAAAGTGAACCCATCTACGTGTGAGAACATTTCTTTCGTTATTTCGCGGATAGACTTATCTCCGTAACCGCTTTCACGCTGCTGGATGAAGTAAGCGTTCTCAGCGAAGCGACAGGCATCGAAGAAGAAAGGGATCTTGTACTGTTCTGCAATCTCTGAAACTTCTTCGATGTTCTTCATAGAAACCGGCTGGCCTCCTCCTGTATTGTTGGTGATGGTCAACATGATCAACGGTATGTTATCTACTCCCTTGTCTTCTATGAACTCTTCCAGTCTATCAACGTCCATATCACCTTTAAAGTCCGATCTCTTAGAGAGCTCGTAAGCCTCTTCATTGACAAGGTCGACAGGCTCTCCACCTTTGTGTTTCACATTCGCCCTTGTTGTATCGAAGTGCATATTGTTGGGTACGAAATCCCCATCATCTACAAGGATGGAAAACAAAACGTTCTCTGCAGCTCTCCCCTGATGGACGATCACGAATCTTTTGAATCCGAAGATCTCTTCTACCGAGGATTCCAATCTTTCGTAAGAATCACTCCCCGCGTATGCCTGTTCCGTATCGATCATCTTCGAATATTGTTTGTCACTCATCGCCGTCGTTCCAGAATCTGTGAGAAGGTCGATGAAAACGTCCTTAGAACGAAGTTTGAAAACGTTGTATCCCGCTTCCTCTATCTTTTTTTCCCTCTCCTCCCGTGAAAGTCTATCGAGGGACTTCACCATCTTGATCTTGAAAGGCTCCGGTTCCGTCATTATATCTCAAAGAGGGGTAACCTTTAGTTCATAATTAATTTTAGGGTTAGGTAGTATACAAAATATATTTTGGAGATTGAATCTTGTTCTTGATTTGTTTTTATTATTTTGAAATTTTGATTGTTTATTATAAAATGATTATCCATAACCTTTAATTAGTAAATGCATTTAGTGAGACGTCCCGCCGAACGGAGGGAGTAAAAGGACCCGTGATTGAGGAATGGATATGAATTGGAATAAGTCAGATGATAGAAAATCGAGTAAGAAAGCCGCGTTTATGATCGTAACTTTGGTCTTAGTCTCTCTTTCCATGACAGCTTTTCAAGGAGTCGTGTTAGAGAGAAACGAAAATCTTCTTGAAACATCTGACGAATTACATGGAGGATGGTCAGAAGGTGAAACAAGAATATACGAAGAAGGTTTTCAAGATACTGTAGACTTAGACGCAGGGCTCTATGAGATAGAAGTTCACGGAGCGTCAGGCGCAGGAACGACAGAAGCTTCAGGAGGGAAGGGAGGCTATGTTATGGGAACTTTTGAAGCGGATCAAGATGATGAACTCGAATTATGGGTAGGCGAAAAAGGAACAAATCCAGAGGGGGGCTGGGGATACAGAGATGGAGGAGATGGTATTGAAAATATCGATCCAGAATTTACGAAAGCTA
>JAFDTP010000063.1 GCA_019594195.1 Thermoplasmata archaeon | reverse complement strand
CAAAAAATCTTGAGGGATTGGATCCAGCTGATTTTCACGTGTATGCTATATCAGATGACGGTCTCTTAGACTTCCATCTCGTAAAGGATATAAGGAAAGCCCAACCTCATTTCGACTAGTTCGTTGGTCGAGAGTAAGATTTATATAGCCTCTCCTTTCCTGCATTTAATACCGAAAGCAGTTGATAATGATTAAATCACGTGTCACTCTCATCCCTCATCACCTTGCTTGTGATAGTTATCAGAATAAGTAAAATGTGTTGAAGTTCGCTATCGAGTAGGGTCGTTTCGTATATGATATATGTTCATAAGAGCAGATGGAGAAAAGGGATGGTTTTATCGACTGTTTTCGGTGACATGATATGAGGTGTTAGATATGGATATTGACCCGAGTACAACTAAATATGTCATCAAGGCAGAATTGAAGGCTAGCGGCGTCGTCGAGAAGCCTGACGTCGTAGGGGCTATCTTTGGTCAGACCGAGGGCCTACTAGGCGACGAACTCGATCTAAGAGACCTTCAAAAGAGCGGAAGGATGGGTCGTATTGAAGTTTCAGTAAGCTCATCTAAAGGAAAATCAACCGGTGATATCACCATACCTTCGAGTTTGGACCTGGTGGAGACGTCAATACTCGCAGCCGCACTAGAAACGATAGATAGGGTCGGACCCTGCAAGGCCGATATAGAGATAGACGAGATCAAAGATGTCAGAGAATCCAAAAGGAACAAGATCGTGGAGAGGGCGAAGGAATTACTCTCATCCACCATCGAAGAGAGCAAAGTACCCACGGGCAACTTGACCGAGTCGGTAAGGCAGGAAGTTCAGATGGAAGAGATAAGTGATTATGGTGAATCTCATTCTCCGGCCGGACCTAACGTAGATGATTCTGATGCTATCATAGTCGTAGAGGGAAGATCGGACGTACTCAATCTTCTTAGATATGGTATAAAGAACGCTATAGCGGTCGAAGGAACTGACATACCAGATGAAGTCATCGATCTGACTTCCAAGAGAGTTACCACGGCATTCGTAGACGGCGATAGGGGAGGTTCACTGATACTGCAAGAGTTACTGGAGACAGCTGAGGTCGATTACATAGCTGAAGCTCCCGAGAATACGGAAGTCGAAGAGCTCACCCAGAAACAGATCATGAAAGCTCTAAGGAGTAAGATCCCCGTTGATCAATACGTTGAGATGTACGATATCGATGTTGATGAAGATCAGGTGAAGCAGAGTGGAGGATACGAGAGATCGAGAAAACCAGCAAAGGGAAAACAAGCTTCTACAAAAGACGCGGAAGAAGAAAAGTCCGGTCCTCATACAGAATATGACGATTATAGAGATATCATCGATTCTATCAAGAAGGAGAAGATAGCTAAATTACTGAACGGAAACGGTGAAGTCCTGGATGAGGTACCGACTAGAGATCTAGCCGATACTCTCGTTGAGAAGAAACAACCGGTTAAAAAGGTCGTATTCAACGGTATAGTCACACAGCGGTTAGTCGATATAGCTACAGAAACAGGAGTTGAAAAATTGATCGGACGTAAGGTCGGGAATATACCGAAACTGCCTACTGAGTTAGAGATATTATCTTGGGATAAACTCAAAAATAATTGACACCTAGATATAAAAACCATTACTTCGTATAATATTTTTTTAAGTGATCCTGTGGTTGATTTTTTAAGTTGAGGAGTTCTATTTTTTTCTTATACTTTTTGGATGTCGATGAACGATGAACCAAACAGTAAGGAGAATTTTTTTATAACATCATTTTTGTCATAGGTCTGGTAATCATGACGAAATATGTTTATTCCTTTGAAGAAGGCAGTGCTGAGATGAAGGATCTGCTCGGGGGCAAAGGCTCAAACCTTGCTGAGATGACCGATATCGGTTTGAACGTTCCTCCGGGATACACGGTGACGACTGAGGCTTGCCTAGAGTACTTGGAAGAAGAAGAGATGACTGAAAAGATAAAAAAGCAGATGAAGAAGTACATGAGGAAGCTAGAAAAGAAAATGGATCAAAGTTTTGGAGACCCTGACGATCCGCTTTTGGTTTCTGTAAGATCCGGTGCAGCCGTCTCGATGCCCGGTATGATGGATACCATCTTGAATCTAGGCCTCAATGAAGAGACTTTGAAAGGCCTTAAAGAAAAGACAGATGAAAGATTTGCATATGACAGTTATAGAAGATTCATAAACATGTTCGGTGAAGTGGTCAGAGGTATACCCCATAGGGAATTCGAAGAGATAATGGACGAAGTCAAAGAAGAAAGGGATGCTGATCAGGATGTTGATCTGGATGCAGAGGGTATGAAGGAAGTGACTGATAGATACAAAGAACTGGTCGGAGACATCCCGTCTGATCCTTGGGAACAGCTGGTAGAAGCGACTAAAGCCGTGTTCGCGTCCTGGGATAACGATAGGGCAGTAAGATATAGGGATCTTAATGATCTCCCGCATGATATGGGCACCGCTGTAAACGTCCAAGCTATGGTTTACGGAAACACAGGTGAGAAGTCCGGTAGTGGTGTCGCATTCACAAGAGACCCGTCCACTGGTGAAAATAAAATATATGGAGAGTTCCTCCAAAATGCTCAGGGAGAAGATGTGGTAGCTGGGATAAGGACTCCGCTGAACATCTCTGATCTCAAAGATATGTGGCCCGAGATATATGATGAACTAGAATCGGTTTGTCACACGTTGGAAGAAGAATACAAAGATATGCAGGACCTTGAGTTCACGGTCGAGGAAAAAGAACTTTACATATTACAGACCAGAACTGGGAAGAGGACCCCCAATGCCGCGGTAAAGATCGCACACGACATGCATGAAGAGGGTATTATCAGTAAAGAGGTCGCTCTTTTGAGAGTCGAGGGTGATCAGATAGAAAAGATACTCCACAAAAGGATAGATCCTGAAGCGGAACTCGATAAATTGACTCAGGGACTCAACGCTTCACCCGGTGCGGCCTCGGGAAAGGTCATCTTCGATACCGATGAAGCTGAGATGAAAGGTGATGAAGGAGAATCCGTAGTTCTAGTAAGACCTGAGACGACGCCGGAAGATATCCATGGTCTAGCGGCGGCTGAAGGTGTTTTGACCAGTAGAGGCGGTATGACAAGTCACGCTGCAGTGGTGGCTAGAGGCATGGGTAAACCATGTGTCGCTGGTGCTGAAGAGATCGACATAGATCTAGAGGGTGAATATTTTGAGGTCGAAGGTCAAAGGATAGAGAAAGGCGATATAATCACGATAGACGGTACCACTGGAGATGTTATAATGGGTGAAGCACCGTTGATAGAACCCGAATTCACAGAAGAATTTGAGAAGCTGTTGGAATGGGCCGACGGTATAAGAGACATGGGTGTTTGGACAAATGCAGATACTCCCGAAGATGCGGAAAAAGCGATAGAATTCGGTGCGGAAGGCATAGGTCTCTGCAGGACAGAACACATGTTTTTCGAACCTGAAAGACTCGAAGTCATGCAGGAGATGATCATCTCTGATGATGATGAAGATAGGAAAGGCGCTCTAGACCGACTCATGCCGATGCAGAAGAAAGATTTCAAGGAATTATTCAGGGTCATGGACGGTCTGCCCTTAACGATCAGACTTCTTGATCCTCCTCTTCACGAATTCGCTCCTACCGAGGAAAAAACCCAGAAAGAGCTTGCGGACAAACTGGATATGGATATAGAAAAGATCGAGAGCAAAGTTGAGAGATTGGAAGAAGCTAATCCGATGCTCGGTCACAGAGGATGTCGACTCGGTATAACTTTCCCTGAGATATACAGGATGCAGGTAAGAGCTATACTGGAAGCCGCGTCAGAAGTCAAGGATGAAGGTATAGAAGTGGATCCTCATATAATGGTCCCGCTGGTCGGGAAGATCGAAGAGTTAGAGAACGTTAAAGAAAGGGTAATCGAGCCGGTCGAGGAGGAAGTATTTGACGAAAAGAACGTGGTCGATTTTGACGTAGGTACTATGATCGAAGTCCCCAGGGCAGCACTGACTGCTGACGAGATAGCTAAAAAAGCTGATTTCTTCTCTTTCGGAACGAACGATCTGACCCAGATGGGATTCGGATTCAGCAGAGATGACGTAGGCACGTTCGTCCCCAACTATCTGGATCACGGCATATTGGACGAAGATCCGTTCCAGGTAATCGATCATGAAGGGATAGGTGAACTGGTCGAGATAGGAACAGAGAGAGGCAGAAAAGTCAAAGAGGACCTATCAGTAGGTATTTGTGGTGAACATGGTGGAGAACCTTCATCAGTGAAGTTCTGCTACCGATCAGACCTAGATTACGTCAGTTGTTCGCCTTACAGGGTTCCGGTAGCAAGGATAGCCGCAGCACAAGTAGTGATCGAGGATGAGAGAGAGGTCGATGAAGGAGTCGATGGTTACTGATATCTACCAAAAAAACCTTTTATTTTTTAATCGCTCGGTTTTACATCGTTCTCTTTTTTAGAAGCTCTTTTGAAGCGCTTATGAGTCTGTTTGAATCCTAATTTTTTATAGAAGTTTTCCGTCTCAGGATTCCCCATGTTTAGATGAACACTCGCTCCTGTTTGATCTGGTATCACCATCTCGGTCAATTCACTGCCTATACCTTTACCTTGAAACTCCTTTTTGACCGCTATATGACCGATATGGAATTTATCGAAGAAAGGTGTTTTTACCCCTACCACAACGCCGATGAGTTCTTCTCCATGATAGGCTGCGCAGACCCTACCCTGTTTAAAGCAATACTCCACGTCTTTTTTCAGCGCATCTTTAGATATGAACTCTTTAAGATATCCGTGAAGTAGTTCGGTAGACATCTCCACCTCTTGATCATCTATAGGTTCACCGTCTATCCTTTTGTATCTGATATTTTTTCTATTCATCTTGCCCTCTTCACTTTTGGATCTCCTTTGATAAATTTTTCTTCTATCTTGTCAGCTGTCTTTTTTGGCCTTCCTAGAAGAGCATCTTCTGCTGGTATACCATATACATCCTCATATTTTTTCACCCATTCTTCTACGTCTATACCCCCTTCGTGGTTGATACCGATGGAGATCACTGACTCTGGGTAGAAGAACTCTATCGTCTCTTTCTCATCATCAATATTAGGGGGATCGAATTCAGGCAAACCATCCTTTTCTTCTCTACCCGGAGCGTGTATCAAGACAACACCATGAGGGTGTACTCCCTTCATCAGAGCTAAAGGATTACCACCCTGTGGATGGACGATACATGCCTGCCCCTCAACTATCACCACGTCGTGCTCATCATCGGTTGAGGCCTGCCAAACCACGTGCTCAGTTTCACCGCTGAGGAAGTCTCCTCGTATACCATCTAAAGGAAATCCGTATTTTGCCCCCTGTATCATACCGGTCTGTCCGGTAGCGACGAATACTGGATTATAACCCCGGTCTTCTAATTCTTTGCATAATTCTATGCAGAATGTTCTCTTCCCTATTGCGCAGTCAGTACCGGATACGAGGATCCTTGGAGGATCATCGATATCTCTGAGTTTTCCGGTGAAAAAATGTGGATCTTCAGGTTCTTTCCTGACATCCCAGATTTCAACATCATATTCTTCCGCTTTCTTCTTAAATTCCTCTTCTTCAGAGATATGATCGTGACAGCCGTGAACTATATCCATCCCGTTTTCTATAGCCTTTAAAAAGATGTCTTTATGATCGTAAGGGAAACCTCCACCGTCTCTAGCTATGCCATTTATGAACGCCTTCGGCTCTGTTTTCAGCTTGTCGAGCGCTTCCTCGAGATCGGTGAAGATAGGTATATCTTCTTCTACATCATCCAATACTTCGCTAACGTAGCTCTCTGACCTAGTGCTGTCGATCACGCCGATTATCTCGTACTTTTCCGAAAATCTTACTAGGCCGTTCGCAGTTTTTCCATCTATCCTTCCGAACTCACCTTCTGAATATATCAAAGCCGGGATCTTTTTTTCAATTCCAAACATGTTTTTCACCAGATGTTAAAACGATGACGTGGACATCTGAATCGCCTTCACTATCTTCGATAAATTTAGCAAGGGCACCTAGTGCTGAGGCTGAGGCGGGTAAACAGTTTATGTTTTCTTCATCCGATATCAGGTCTTTGTAATGAACGAGTTCTTCATCATCAAGCCCGACAGCTATCCCTTCCGTATCGTATATAGCGTTTATAGCTTCCTGCCCGTCTAACGATCGCCAATTTAACAGTGGCTCGTTTACTTCGGACTCTCTTATATCTTCTGGATCGAGTTCGATCATCTCACGTTTTTCCTGTCTAATTGTTTCTATAATAGCATTGTTTCCAAGACTCGAAGCACCCAGCATATGAGGTATGTGCTCCGCACGATCCTTTCTCCAGAGAAGTCTAAAACCAAGATGAAGGCCGGCGAGAGTAGTTCCATTACCTACCGCGACTGAAACACTCTCTGGTGGTTTTCCGAGTTCTTCTTGTATCTCTTCTGCAACATCTACGTAGGCTACAAGTGAAATAGGCGTGTTTTTGCCTCCAGGGTTAGCATCGTACCATCCGTTTTTTTTCGCTTTTTTTCTGCTCTCCTCAACGGCTTCTTCGTACCCACCTTCCACTCTATGTATCTCTGCACCGTATTCCTCGATCTTTCCTACCATCTCTCCTGTATATTTTCTAGGGATAAATATATGGCAATCTAGTTTGGATTTATTAGCCACAAAACTCATCGCCTTTCCATAGTTCCCGCAGGAACCTACCGTTATGCTGTCATAATTTCTGATTATAGCGTCGTCTACGTGCTGGATCGCAAGTCTGTCTTTGTGCGTGCCTGTCGGGTTTTCTCCCTCAAGTTTCAGGAACAATCTGTCTATATCAAAATGCTTCTCAAGATTTTCAGCCCTGACTAGAGAGGTGTTACCTATGCCGTAAGTCATCGGATAATGATATCTATGGAATGTGGATAAAAAAGTTTCTATCCATTACCCGATATAACATCATAGAGGATCAAAAACCCTAAAATATCATCGTAGATATCAAGGGTACCATTCATCGAGATTTTACTACTGAAACAGTACATTCAGCGTGTTTGAGAACTTTTTCAGTAGTGCTGCCGAATATCAGTTCAGAAAAACCTGAAGCGCCGTGACTGCTGATGTAGATTATATCGTTTTCACCAGCGGTCTCGGTTATCTTTTGATAAGGTTTACCTATGAGGTTTCTAGTCTCGATATCGACCCCCATCTCATGGGCTCTCTTTCTTACACTCTTCAAAGCCCTTTCACCGATCTTTTCCATGTCCCTCCTTACATCTTTTTTATAGTTCTTTTCCTTCAAATCTTTGAGTGTAGAGAAATCGGTGACGTAGATGCAAAGTGCAGGTATGTCTAAATTTTTTGCGAGAGATAGACCTTCTTCTATCCCTATCTCTGCTGTTTCAGACCCGTCTGTAGGTAAGATAACCCTCTCGTACATGGTTTACGCTATACTCATTAAGCATATAAAAAACTATCACTTTGATGCAGCGATCGAGCTATTTAAAGGGGGTTAGAACCTCCCTAACATGTCACCTGAATTTATTTTACCCGCAGGCTTTCGCTGTTTAGAGTCAAAATCAGAGCCCTTTTCGATCACGTAGGTTTCTGCCCAATCATCTCCAAATCTCACACCCGCATCTTTGATACTTGAAATACTCATATAAAGAAATAATTGGCCTAACAATGGTATCATCCATATGACCCTTTCTGAATTCCTAATTAACGCTTGTTTAAAACCGATCGATTTTTTGTCACGGTCTACTACCTCGATCCCGGCAAAGCTTTTTCCGATCGTATTCCATTTCCATTCGAGCAAAGAAAAATAAAGGATCTCAGGAAATATCAAAGCAGCTAGTATACCAAAGACCAGAAAGACGCCTCTCAGGTAAAAAACTGTTATGATAAATATGGGGAGTGAGATCAATAATCCACAGACAAGACCGTCTATCCTGAAAGCTAAATATCTAGAAAAAAACCCAGCGTGAGATACACTAGAACTGTCAAGTACATCTTCCCATTCTATACCCCAAGGCTCTTCTTTATCCTCACCGGCCATATCTCTCTATAGTACCATCAAGACATTTTATATATAATTTATCAATATTTCAAATAAATCTTAGTTTGAATATCATCATGGACTCAAAATCGACATCAAATTATTTATTGATTTATGTAATATGAAAAAGAGATGGAATGGAGATTCATCCCAAAGGAAGAAACCGATCCTTACTTCGCTATCGCTCTAGAAGAGGTCCTCCTCAAAGAAGTCTCCCGAACTAAAACATCCATACTCCGTTTCTGGGAATGGGGGGGTAGAGCTGTAACTATCGGAAGGAGTCAGAAAGCCAGTAATGAAGTAGACCTAAAACTTTGCAGAGATGAAAACATAGGCGTGATAAGAAGGCCGAGCGGCGGTGGAGCCATGTATCATTCACCCGGAGACGAGATCGTTTACAGCATCATAGCTCCAAAAGACCATTTTCCGATGGATATAACCTTGATCTATAGAGAGATCTGTACCAGATTAGCAAACATATTTGATCAAATAGATATAGACGCGGAGTTCGTAGAGCCTAACAGCGTTTTCGTGGGAGGCCATAAGATCTCAGGTAACGCCCAAAAGATGACTAGCGAAGCTGTTCTCCAACATGGCACCGTACTTTACAGGCCTGATCAAAAGACGATGTTCTCAGTATTGAAAGATTCTCACACTGGGGATAGATACATCAATTCTGAAATGAACTCTGTGATGGGTATCTCCGAACTCGCTGATATCTCATTCGATGGTCTTTATCAACTTTTGAAGTCTGGACTGTTAGAGGGAAAAGAACACTTCACTGAAAAGATACGGAAAGAAGAATTAGACAGCGCGAAAGAACTAGTAGATAAAAAATATGGAAAAGAGGGTTGGAATCTCAGTCCGTAGATCACTCTAAAGGAATCTTCTCAGGGTCTTCTAGATATTCTATCAGTGTGTTCATGAACTGCGCGACCTCTGCTCCATCCACTACTCTATGATCGAAGGAAACGCTGAGCTGCATCACCTTTCTCGGGACTATATCTCCGTCAACTACCCTAGGTAGTTCTCTTATCTTTCCAGTTCCTAGGACTGCGACGTTTGGTGGATTTATTATCGGTACTCCGTAGGTGCCTCCCAAAGAGCCGTAGTTCGTTATCGTGAAAGTACTACCTTTCAGGTCGGCTAGATCTATACTCCTTTCTTTAGCTTTCTCTACAAGTTCAACGATATTATCGTACAACTCGAACACGTCTTTGAATTCAGCACGCTTCACTACAGGGACCATAAGACCGTTGTCAGTGGCGACAGCTATACCGATGTTGTAGTACTTCTTGACTATGATATCTTCGTATTCCTCGACTAGTTCGGCGTTCAGCAGGGGATTCTCCTTCAAAGCTTCGATCGCCGCTTTGGTCACCAACGGAAGGAAACTAAGGCCAGATTCACTCTGCTCCTTCAACTCTTCTCTCAGGTCCCAAAGTTCAGTAACGTCCGCCTCATCCATGGATGCGGCGTGAGGCGCCGAAAATTTGGACTCGGTCATCTTGTCTCCTATGGTCTTCCTGACTCCTTTATATTCCACGTGCTCGATATCGCCGTAAAAATCATGTTTCAATCTTACTCTAGGCGGCTCTTCCTCTTCTTCGAGCCTCTCGAGATCCTCTTCAGTGATCCTTCCACCCGAGCCGGTCCCTTCGACTTCGCTCAGATCTATGCCCTTCTCTTCAGCTAGTTTCCTGATCCTTGGAGTGGCTTTTATCTCTTCACCTCTATCCTTAGGTTTGGGTTTCGCAGGTTTTTCTATCTTATCGGGTTCTTCTTTTTCAATATCCTCTTCAGGTATCTCTTCACCTTCTTCGCCCACCACGATGATGACTTCACCGACTTTAACCTCGTCTCCTTCGGATACTGGAACCTTAAGTACTGTCCCTGAATAGGGGGAAGAGATATCTACTAAGGCTTTGTCCGTCTCGACCTTACCGATATCTTCATCTTCTTCAACTACATCGCCTTCTTCTACTGTCAGCTCTATAACGGTGCCT
>JAFDTP010000111.1 GCA_019594195.1 Thermoplasmata archaeon | reverse complement strand
TTAGTTCAAAACACTGAGGAATCAAAAGATTCCTCATGGCATAGGAATCTCAGATTCCTATTTAGTAGGAATTTGTGCTAAATTCCTACGGTCTTAGGAAAGTGACCTTTCCTAAAAGAAGTTACGAGTTCCCTATAATTTGATTTCGTCTTCCTATGAAAAAAGAAAAAATAGAAGTGTTTACCAGGGCTTGAGTAAACCACCGGTATTACCTTTCCACGTCTACCTGCACTCTTACTCTCCTAAATTCCAACTCATTTATATTGTAGTCATCTCCAGGCAGTGATATCTCGACCACAGTTCCATTAGTTTCTGCTTCCGCGGCGGTCTCATTATTTATGTAATCACTCCAGACCCTTGGGTAAGCAGTTGTTAAGTCCCAGTCAAGGTCCTCTACACCTGAGTAACTATTACTGAAAGTGCCGATCAATTCTGTGGTTACACCGACTCTAGACGTGCCTCCTATACTTTCGGAAGTTCCAGTCAGATGGAATTTCGTCATGCTTATATCGTAGTTGTCCTGTCCATCACCATCTTCTCCGAGATATTCCACAGAGATCTGAGGGCGTGCCCTCATAATCTCACCGTCGCTCTGCTGTAGGATTATAGCACCGTGCTCGTAGATCAAACTCTGATCTTCAAATTCCCTGTTAACCGCATGATAGGATATGTTGCCAGAACTGGTATAAGAGACCAGTTCATCATCTTCAGTATCGATAAACTCGATCGACATCCCTTTATTTTCTGTTTCATTCCAATTAGGGCTGAAATTCAATCTCCCGGGGCTGGAACCGGCAAACATAGGTATACCTTCGGTACCGAGGTTTACAGAGGAATACCTAGGATAATCTGTCATATCGTTTATGACCAAACTGTCAACGCCACCTTTTATATCGGCGAATTGTCCTTTTACCTCTTCCATGTGATATGCCTCGTTATCTTCCATCCATACGGGGACGTACTGCTGCGTGATCAGTGAAAGTATACTCAAAAATATCAGTAACGCCATTATAGTTCCCACTGTAGTAGCGACCCCCTCTTCGTTTTCATCCATCTTTCTTCTGAGTCTAGACATTTATTATCACCTTGATTCATTCATAACTGAAATTCTCCTTCTTATCTTCATCCAACTTCTCCCTGACCTCTTCCATCACGGCTTGCTTATCTCTGTAATAAGAAGATATCATATGGGCGAAGTCCTTGTAATTGAATATCTCTTGTTTCTCTAGATAGTCCAACACCATCTTTCGTCTTTTGACTTCTTTCTCCATCTCTCTCTGTGTCCAATTTTTTGATTGGGCAACCTTTTCGTAGATATAACTATGACCGCTATAATTATAAGAGTCATCAGCAGGATTCCAATTGTAAGCTTTATTCGTGATAAGCTCTTCAGTATCTGGATCCACTCCCACGATCTCGGTGATGTTCTTGATCCTTCTGACCATCTTTGTGCCTACTTTGACCTTTGCCTGCATCATGACTATATCCAATGCGCCGACTAGAGCCCTTGGTAGATTTATCGGATCGTTTTCCATCCTATTGACCATGGTCTGAACGTCCTCAGAGTGGAATGTTGTATACGCACTCTTACCCGTAGCCATAGCCTGGAAAACGACGTAAGCTTCCTCTCCTCTTACCTCACCGACCATCATGTATTGTGGACGCTGTCTCAAAGCAGCCTGGAGGAGTTGATACATGTCGATCTCTCCTGCCTTTTTACCAGTATCTTCGTCTCTCTCACCGAAACCACTCCTGGTCAGCAGAGGAACCCAATTTTCATGAGGGAGGTTCAACTCACGAGTGTCCTCTATACTAACGATCTTATCTTGAGGCGGTATGAATAGTAGGATGGCGTTCAAGGTGGTAGTTTTACCCGAAGCTGTACCTCCACAGATCAGCATAGACTGCCCATTTTCTATGGCTATCCACGCATAGGCCATCATCTCTGGATTGAAAGTTTTGAATTTTATAAGATTTATAGGGGTGTAAGGCTCCTCCTCGAAACGCCTGATAGTGAATGAAGAGCCCTTCTGAGTGATGTGTGTACCGAGAGTTTCCTGAAGACGAGATCCATCTGGCATGGTCGCATCCAACATAGGATCCGCAACCGATATGTGCTTCCCACTCCTTTGAGCCAACCATATTACATAATTGTCCAATTCATCAGCACTATCGAATTTGACATTAGATTTCATCGATCCATACTTTCTGTGAAATACATATATGGGTATGCCTACACCGTCACAGGAGATATCCTCCGGATCAGCGTCTTTCATCATCACATCGATAGGCCCAAAGCCTAGAAAGTCACGCCTAACGTAATACATCACTCTTTCTCTTGAACTCGGTTTCAATTTCAAGTCGAGATCGCTCAATATGTTTTTGACCTTGTGTTCCAAGTATTCTCTCTTTTCTTCGTTGGTCTCTAGATCAATAAGTTCGACTCTATCTATAAGACGGTCCTTCGCTATCTCCAATACTTCTTCCTCATCCTCTGTTAGAGGGGGTTCGATGACCTCGTATATATATTCGTTAGAAGTATTATCATACTTGATCCTTACATAGGTATATGGTTCCTCTACCACATTGGTCTCGATCTCCTTGACGTTTTCCTCCGCTATTTTGGGTATTGGTGTTATCTCCTCAGAATATTCAGAACTTGTTTCCTCGCTAGAGGGTAATTTGACCTTCTTTGGACCTTCATCTGCGGTAGATACCGCATTTTTCAATTTTTCTCCTATGCTCATAGCCATCTTTATCACTCACAATAATAAGCCTAATCCGCCGAACAATATCCTAAGACTCAAAAAGCCGATCAACAGCAATATGAAACTATGTTTCATACCGTTCGTCAGCTTACCGGTTTGTAGGACACCCGCGACCAGTCCGTCCCCGACAGCATGTGCGAAAACAGCAAGTGCAAATATGTAACGGATAACTGGTATGCTCTCAACATCTATGTCTGCCACTCCTGCACCTTCAGCAGCTTCTTCGGCGCCTGTTTCGAGTTGAGCTCCTGCCTGTTCCATCTGAGCCAAAAACTGGGTGTTCAGTATTATCACGACAACGATGAAAACCGCAAAAGAAATGTATATTACCGCTAAATAAGAGGTCATCGCTATCTTCTGTTCGTCCTCGGAGCTGTGCACCTCTTTAGCATCCTGGGAAACCATGTTCAAAACGTCGGCTACATTACCTCCTGCCTCGTTAGCTTTGGTGATTATCGCAACTACTCTGTTTACTAGATCAGTATCAACTCTCT
The DNA here is from genome assembly GCA_019594195.1 of Thermoplasmata archaeon. The sequence continues at coordinate 1,868 of JAFDTP010000111.1, read as the reverse complement.
CAGAAAACAATCTTAGGGCTTTATTAGCAGGGACCCCCCACTTTATCTGAGCGGCCATCTTCTTGATTTCAGGTGTCAACTTACCGTATCTACCTCTAGCTGAAACCACTATAGCATCGGATAGAGTCATACCGAATCTACCTGCCTCTGACACATCTCTGAGAAAGTCTGGTAATCTTCTCTCTATCTGTTCTATCTGTTTTTGTTTATGGCTCACATAGAAGCCGAACGGACCGAAAAGAACCATCGCGGCTATCATCGCCCAATCGAGAGGCTGCAGCGGAACCCATCCAACACCTAAGATGCCCAGAACCGCGATGAATCCTACTATAGCAGCTCCTATGACTGAAGCTATCAAGATCTCTTTCGCATACCCAAGGGAGAGAACTTTTTCCATCGGACTTTTTCTTTCTCCTTTTGCCATATTATCATCAATCCTGATTTACTAGCCATATTATGAATATGAATCCGGCTTGGGATCCAGGTATCATGAGACCGACCACGGCGTAAAGGAACGGGATAACGTTGCCCGCACCCAATCCTTCCATGATCGACATGATAGCCATTATAACTACAAGAAATAGAGGGAAAGCAACAACAACTGTAACGAAAGATTCCGCCAACATACCCAGAGTTTCCATGTTCTGCTGAACCTGAAGTTTACGTTCTTCCTGATATTCCTCCAATTTACTTTTAAAATACGGCTTCAATTGACCTCCTGAAGTCGATGTCGTGACCACGCCCTGGAGGAATTCTCTGAAGTTATCCGAAGGTGATCTATCCGAAGCCCTATCCAGAGCATTCAATATATCCATACCGAGTATCTCAGTGTCTCTAGTTATCCATTTAGCTTCTTCGCTGACTTCTCCGTAGAGAGGCTGCTTGGCCAGTTCCTGAAATATCATATCTATGTTTATATTGGCTGAAGCCATAGAAGCGATAAAACTCATGGCATCAGCTAGCTTATCATCTATCTTTTTACCCCGACTATTAGCCTTAGCAGATGGTTTCACCTTTAATCCGATGTATACCATGACAGGGGTCATAACTGCAGTTGCAACAGACAAAATGTATCCCAGTGGGCCAAGGATAGGTGGTAATATCAAGCCCATGAATATAGCACCTAAAAGACCTCCTATAGCCGCTAAAATGGTGCTCATCCAAACATAAGCTATATACTCCTCTACCCTAGTATTCATATGCGCCTGGACCAAGTTCAACTCTAGTTCTTGGTCTTCGACATCTTTTTTCTCAACTATAGGTCCCATCGTCTTCCAGCAGAACTTTTGATAGCTGGTTAAAGTCAGATACTCAGGGACGGTGTCTTCTGGTAGTCTCTTCACGTGAGGACCGTATCTTTCTATCTCCTCACCAGATTCTGCCCTCTTAGAAGATAGAAATGAACTATCTTTGAATTCAAAACCGCTGAATGCATCCTTCAACCTAGACATCTTCTTCGTCCCTCCTTTCTCTTATCTTAGCTAGAGTCTCTTCAGGTTCTTTATAATATGAGGTGACTATCTTCGATATGTCTTTGAAGTGCACCATATCTTCATCGACCATATACTCTACCACTTCGACCCTGTTTGCGAATTCCTCATCCATCTCTTCTTGAGTCCAATTCTTTGCGGTCATGATCTCGTCAAAATTGTAACTGTGACCTTTCCAATTGTAGCTGTCACTGGCTCGATCCCATTCAAAAACAGTGTTGGTTATCAACTCATCGCTTTCAGGCTATGGCTACCGGTCACGTAACATACAGTACGATGCACGCGGATTCTGTTCAATCTATGGTCCACAGGCTTGAAAACCCTCCGATCAATTGTCCTAGGGTTTTACTTACCGCTCTAAGATTTGTTATCATCCAG
>JAFDTP010000159.1 GCA_019594195.1 Thermoplasmata archaeon | reverse complement strand
CAGTACGGCTCGGACTTGAAAGGCAAGTTCTGTCTAAGCGGTGGTCTTGGAGGGATGGGAGGCGCTCAACCTCTCGCTATAAAGATGAACGGCGGCGTCGCTCTTGTCGTCGAGATAAATCCTGAAAGAGCGAAGAAGAGATTAGATGCGGGTTACTGTGACGTGGTGCTCGAAGATATAGATGAAGCCTTGGAGGTCGTTCAGAACGCTAAAGAAGAAGGTGAGGCGAAAGCTGTAGCTTTGATAGGAAATACTGCTGAAACTCACCCTGAGATATTGGAAAGAGGTATAGTTCCAGATATGGTCACCGATCAGACCAGCGCCCACGACGCTATGGCGTACTTCCCTAAAGATATGACCTTTGAGGAAGCATTAGATATGAAAGGATCGGATCCTGAAGAGTATAAGAAGAGAAGCATGGAATCTATGAAACTTCACTGTAAGACCATGGTCAAGATGCAGGAAAAAGGTTCCATAGCCTTCGATTACGGGAACAATCTGAGAGGTCAGGCTTATGAAGCGGGATTCGAGAACGCGTTCAAGTACCCGGGCTTCGTACCAGCTTATATAAGACCGATGTTCTGCGAAGGGAGAGGTCCCTTCAGGTGGATGGCTTTATCCGGTGATCCTCAAGATATTTTGAAGACAGACGAAGTTGTGAAGGAACTTTTCTCCGACAACGAGCAATTGGTGAATTGGATAGATCTTGCTGAGGAACACCTGCCCTGGGAAGGTCTACCCGCTAGGGTGTGTTGGCTCGGTTATGGGGAAAGAGAAAGGTTCGCGAAAAGGATAAACCAGATGGTTAAAGAAGGTGAACTGAAAGCACCTATCTCGATAACGAGAGATCATCTGGATACCGGCAGTGTAGCTAGTCCCAATAGAGAGACCGAAGACATGAAAGACGGAAGCGACGCTGTGGCTGATTGGCCCTTGTTGAACGCTCTGTTGAATACGAGTGCTGGAGCAGACAGCATCTCGATCCACAACGGAGGTGGAGTCGGGATCGGATATTCGACTCATGCCGGCATGGTGGTCGTTGCGGACGGTACGAAAGAGTCTAGAGAGAACATCGAGAGAGTGTTCAAGACAGATCCCGGAATAGGTGTGGTAAGACATGCAGATGCGGGATACGACAAGGCTAAAAACTTCGCGAGAGAACACGGGATAAACATGCCTATGTTGAAGGAAGACTAAACTCTTCTTCATGTTTCTTTTATTTTAATAAAGTATGATAAACATGCGACAAGATAGTGGCATCGCCGTAGTTTCATTCGACATGGACGGGACCTTGATACCTAAGAGTTTTGCCGATGATTTTTGGTTGAAATTGATCCCCGAGATGTACGCAGAAAGATCAGGTTTGAGTAGAGAAAAAGCTGAGGAAGAACTATTGAAAGAGTACGACAAGATGGGCAGTGAAGACATCAGATGGTATCAGCCCGGATATTGGTTTGCCAAGTATGGATTTACCGAAGAACCTAGAAAGGTCCTCGAAAAATATAGAAAAGATTACGAACTGTACGAGGATGCGGTGGAAGTCGTTGAGAGTTTATCCAGTGAGTACGAACTGATAATCATCTCCAACGGTATCAAGATGTTCATAGAGGTCGGCCTTGGAGAGCTCAAAGATCATTTTTCTAGGCTTTACTCTTCGGTTTCCGACTTCGAAACTAGCAGTAAGACTCGCGCGATCTACCGCAAAGTGTGTGATGATATCGGAGTGGAACCCAAGAGAGTGGTGCACGTCGGAGATGATCTGGAGAACGATAAGATACCGGCTGAAGAAGCTGGTATGAGATCATATCTTTTGGATAGAGAAGATAGATACGATGACGGCATCAAAGATCTAAGAGAGCTTTTGGAAAAGCTGTGACTAAGGATTATCGATCAACTCGATATCGGAACCTTTCACGTGAGCGTATTTGCCCTGATTTCCTCCCCTGTAATTCGAAACTGAAAATATTGATAGAAGTTTTTTATCGAAGTAATACCGGTAGCCAGATGGATGAACTTCGTGAGCTCTGATGATCATCTCCAGACCGTTTTCTTTTAAAAAGTGATCCACGGCTTTTTCACCGTAAAGATGAAATCCTCCTCTTTGAAAATTCGGTTCGAACCCGTTTATATCTTCGCTAGGATCGTTCCAAAATATCTCTTTGTAGGCTTCTTCATCGTGATCTAGTTCAGCTATACTCTTTAAAGAATTTGCGTCTTTTGGGATGCCGCCGTGAGCTAAAAAAAATCTTTCATCAAGGGCCGCGGCTACGGGCATCATCTCGTAAAGATCCACTATCTTCCTGTAAAGGGAGTTGGAATAAGTGCTGTTCACAACTTCGAGGAAACCATACCTTTGGTTCATACTATCGGTCTCGTGGTTCCCTCTCAACAGTATAACCTTTTTAGGTTCCTGTATTTTGAGAGATAATACGTAGGCTAGGTTCTCGAGTTGTTGATCCCCTCTATCGACGTAATCTCCCAAATATACGATGGGTAAATCATATCCAAGAGCTTGCTCAGCGGGGGCTTTAGCCGCTTCTAAATATCCGTGTGTGTCTCCAACCACTATGAATTCGTCTTCATCCTTTTCGACAAGATTTTTGTTTTCTAGATTGTTTTTTGCCTTGTTGATCAGAGCAAGATACTCTTCTTCAGAGATCTTTTCGATACCCTGATCTAGTATCCTGTCGATCATGTTCATCGTCAATAAATAATGTGAAGATCCTTATTTGTATGTTGTCGGTCGTTTCAATCCAGTTTTTCGAGTTCGATCTTTAAGATCTCTTTCAGTTCCTCCTTGCTCTTCCTCATGTGTTCGATCTCCTCTCCATTCAAGAAGAGCCAGTTCCAATTCCAAGCGT
>JAFDTP010000139.1 GCA_019594195.1 Thermoplasmata archaeon | reverse complement strand
CTGAACCGATATTTAGGTATCTATCTGGTTTTTTGATCTCCAATTCTTCGAAAAAGACTCCTGAAACTTCTTGATCATAATGTTGTTCAGTGTGTATAACATCGTAATCTAGACTTTGTTTTTCCAGTTCTCTGATCAGAGGACTCATCTTGATGATCTCGGGCCTGGTACCGATGACCACGCCGATCTTTTTCATAGGTCGTTCTCCTCTTTTCTCTCGAGTTCTAATTCGTCCGCTTCTCTAAGGGATTCAAATGTGCCTATGTCAAACCTCTTACCGTCGAACTTGAAGCCGTAAAACCGATTCCCATCTTTTCTCATCATCTCTATGGAATCTGTCAACCATATCTCTCCCTTTTTACCAGGTTCAGTCTTATCGATATATGAGAATATCTGTGAATTTACTATCATCAGACCGGCAATATTCAACCAGTAATCATTATACTTGTAAGGCTGAGCCTCCTCTAAAGTAGGTTTTTCTATCATGCCGTGGATCTCACTATTCTTGTCTAGATCAACTACACCAAATCTTGTAGGGTCCTCTACAGGATGTAAAACGAGAGTTCCTTCACCGCCCTTTTTTTCATGGAACTCAACTATCTCTTCCATCGTATCGTAAGGTGTAAAATAATTGTCACCGTACATTATTGCGAAGTCTTCGTCATCATCTATGAAATCTTCTCCGAGAGAAACGGCGTGAGCAGTTCCTTTAGGTTCCTCCTGCATCCTGTAATAAATATTCAGACCTAATCTCTCCCCAGAGCCTAGATAATCTATCAGGGCGTGTTTTTGTCTTCCGACTATCAAAAGAACGTCTTCTATCCCCCCGGCTTTCAAAACTTTCAAAACATGCTCTATAGCGGGGTTTTTTCCGACTCTGATTATCTCTTTCGGTATCGCTTTAGTTATCGGTCTTAATCTTGTACCCTTTCCGGCTGCTAGTCCGATCGCTTTTTTGATCAAATTATCACCATCATCTGATAAGCAACATAAGTCGGTATTTTATAAATTTTTATAGTCTAGTCACTTCTTTCAATGGATGGTGGAGCCGCCGTTAACACCAAGGATCTCACCATTTACATAACTCCCCTCTTCTGATGCAAGGAAAACCGCTGAATCCGCTATATCTTCTGGCTTTCCTATCCTTTTGATAGGTATACTCTCGGCTCTATCCTTTCTTTTTTTCTCTGAATAACTAGATATTATGTCGGTATCTATCGTTCCGGGTGCTATACCATTGACCGTGATATCTTTTGGACCGAGTTCTAGCGCTAGAGCTCTAGTCAGACCGATCATGGCGGTCTTGCTGATAACATAAGAAGTTCCATGATCTGAACCACTGAAGGCCAACTGTGAAGACATGTTGATTATCCTACCAGACGGAGACTCTTTCAAATGTTCAACAGAGAATTTACAGAGCATGTAAGCCCCCCTGATATTGACCCCCATGGTTTCGTCAAAATCCTCGACACTAGCCTCTTCTATATTTTTCCGCTTATAGATGCCTGCGTTGTTCACTAGTATGTCTAATCCTCCAAATTTTTTAGTAAACTCATCCACGATCCTCTTACAATCTTCTTCTCTTGCTATATCTCCTTGGAGAAGGACTCCATCAGAGTACTCATTCACATGATCTAAAACTTCCTTTGCTTCTTTTTTACTAGAGTTATAATTTATTCCGACGTAAGCCCCTTCTTCAGAAAATTTTTCTGCAATACCTCTACCGATCCCTCTTGAGGCCCCTGTTACTAGAGCCCTTTTATCTTTCAATCTCTTATCCATACTCATGGATAGTAATCCGCGTCTAAAAATCTTTTCGATAACCTTCTTTATGTTTTATATTTATTAAAGTTATCCAAAACTTATAAATAGATTCAGAATATCAGCCCTGATACACGGTGGATCAAAAGAGGTCATCGAGATGAATATATCAGATAAAGAATATGATAAAATACAGAGCATACTGAGCGTTTTTGTGATACTGATCATCATCGGGTCCGTTTTGGTCGGTGCGCTTCAAGGGTACGGTTTAAACGAAGATGTATATATAACGGAGGAAGAGGATTATCTCGAGAAAGGTCATCCTGACAATAATCACTTATCTCATCAGATCACTACTTCGAAATCAGAAGGGATATTTCTTGATATCATTGATTCTTCAGAAGAAGCAGGTAAGCATGCTTCCATAATGGGAAAACAGATCGAGGGGGATGAACATATCTATGTGAGTTATTACGAAGAAGGATCTGGTGATCTTAAGATAGCTCATAACAATATTGATGATTACGAAAAAGATTGGATGACATGGGATCTCGGTGGTGAAGTAGATGGAGGTAAATATACTTCTTTAGAGATATCAGATGACTCAACAGCACATATCGTTTATTACGATCCTGAAGGTCTCCAATTGAATTATGCTACTTGGTGTATCGAAGATAATATTCTCATAGACATCGAAAATATCGATGACTATGGAGATGTTGGTCTATACGCTTCTCTTGAATTAAGTGATGACGGAGACCCAAGAGTCAGTTATTTTTCTAGATCGAAAGGCTGCTTAAGATATGCTGAAAGGGGAAAGAACGGGGGATGGGATACCCAAACAGTTGATGAGAGTGGAAATACGATCGGAAAGTACACGTCTCTAGCATTAGACGATGAGTCGCAACCGCACATAAGTTACTACGATTGGGATGATAGAGACCTAAAATACAGTTATTGGAACAACCATGAATCTGTTTGGAAAAATGAAAACATCGAGATAGAGGGAATACACGCCGGGAAATACACATCTATCGAACTCGATGAAGATGAGGTTCACATCTCCACCCATGGATGGACGGATGACAAAGATCATCTTGTGTATGTGAATTATTCTTATGAGCGTGGTTGGGATCATGAGATAATAGGCGGATCTGAACCGACAGGTACTTTCAGTTCTCTTGAAATTTCTGATAACGGTGAACCATTCATTAGTTATCACGAGTGGGCTGAGGAAAATCTAAAGTTTGCTTGGAGATCTGATAGTGGATGGATAACCTCAGAGATCGATACTGACAGTAGGGTCGGTTCTCACACTTCATTACACTATTCAGGTGATGCGGAAGTTCAAATAGCTTATCACGACCATGGTGAGGGAGATCTGAAACATGCTAGGCATTTTTTTAAAAATAGGACCCCATTAGCTCCAAGGTCTTTTCAAACTCGATCTGAACACGGTGACATAATATTAGAGTGGGAATCTCCGATATATGATGGGATCAGATCAGAAGGGGATCATATATTAGGATATCATGTTTATCGACGTTCGAAAGAGGGAGAATTTGAAAAGATAGATAATGTTTCAGGATTATCTTACACCGATGGAATAAAGGTGGAGAACGAAAATAACGTCTATGATTATAGAGTAGCAGCTGTGAACAGAGAGGGTGTCGGGGATAACACATCTGTACTCAAGACTAGAGCAAGGTACTTTTCCTATGAAAGGATATCTGAAAAAACTAACAACTATAGAATAATCGAAGACG
>JAFDTP010000037.1 GCA_019594195.1 Thermoplasmata archaeon | reverse complement strand
CGAACTGTATTCTGGCCTCAGAAACCTGCGCATATCCATGATGTTGAAGTAATATCAACCAGTATAATAAAATTATCCTCTATCATAGTCCAAAATGAACAGTGTTCACCACCAGTCAAGATCTCTAGTCCTATCTTTTCTATCCTGTTCGCCAGACCTGAAGCCGGAGCCCGGAGGATTTGATAGAACTGATATCAAGAACAACGCGGTAAATATGATCAGAAGAAACAATCCAACTATGTCGAGACGGAGTATACCCAGTAAAAAAAGGACCCATATGATAGATATGATCGATCCGAATATGATGTAGAATTTTGCTATGTTCGGATGCATGATCTCACCGATACAATATGCCTCTGAGGAACATATAAATTTTTCTAACCCCATATGGTTTTGCCCTGCTTCACAATTTATATTCTTCCTCCATCTCATCATCATCTTTTTTGTAGAGTTGAAGTTCCTCTTCTAATTCTTTCAAGCTGCCCAGTTTGCTGGGAGTCCTATCACTATTTTTCCTCCACACCCCGATATCGAGAGCTATCACCATAAGGACCGAAACTATCGTTATTAGCCACCAATAGTCCCGTATCCTGAACGATATGGTGTCTTCTTCTAATTCTATCGTTATGGTATCTGAATTTTCATTTCCTGCCCTATCATAAGCTCTGACTTCAACTCTGTATTCACCGGCCTCAAGGTCTTCGAAAGTGTATTCCTCTTCGATTCCAACTTTGATCCATTCACCATCATCTATCCTGATCTCATACCGAACGATCTGGGTGATCTCATCATAACCTTCCCAAGTTACTCGTAAAGAATCACCTTCCAAGGATTCACCGTCTTCAGGAGACGTTATATTTACTGTAGGTGGTGTCGTATCAACGATGAAGGATATCTGGTCGGAGGCCTGAAAATCATCCTCCAAAAGTGCTCTCACCTCCACAAAGTGTTCTCCATCGGATAGGTTGGAAAATGTTTTATGTGTTTCCATATCAGTGGATATCCAATCACCATCGTCCAACCTGATCTCATAATTCTGGATATCAAATTCGTCTGAGATGTGTTCCCACTCGACTGTCAGTTCATTAGTATTGAACACTTCTCCATGTCGCGGTGAGCTTATCTCAACAACAGGGGATATGGTGAAGGAAACGCGATCGATACTGGATAAACCAGCTTCATCTCTCGCCCGGACTGAGACCTCGTAATCACCGGCCCTTAAATCTCTCAGCTCATACTCCTGGACATCTCCTATGCGGTCCCATCTCCCGCCGCAGACCCTGATCTCGTGAGATTCAGCGTTCTCCGAAGACCAAGTTATCTGAACGTTCGGGCTCATTATCATATCTCCTATTTCGGGAGATCCTATATCGATATCAACTGTCCGGATACTGAATTCGACCTGGTCCGTGTATGAATTTCCCTGTTCGTCGTATGCTCTGATAAAAACTTCATAATCGCCGTCTTCAAGGTCCGTGAAAGTTCTTTCATCCATATACAATATCTGTTCCCAATCCTCCTCTTGTCCAGGACCTTCCAATTTTATCTCCTGTGTTATTTTATTATGGGCTGTCCATTCCACGGTAACCCTAGATCTTCTTCGAACCTCGCCTTCCTCTGGTGAAGTTATCTCAACATAGACTCCAGTGTTCACGACGAAAGAGATATTGTGATAAGATATATCTTCCTCGTCCTTTGCCCTGACTTCAACTTGATATACTCCATCATCCAGATCTTGATAAGTATATTCGTTTCTATCACCTACCTCTTTCCACTCACCACCGTTCTTCCTGATACTCGATTCTACATCCCCCTGTTCTCCTTTTGTGGACCATCTTACAGTTGCCTCAGAAGAAAATACGGTCTCGTTATCATTTGGATCCAAAATAAATACGCTGAAATCATCTACAAAATCGGTATCTGTTAAGGGATACCTGTCTTCGCTTTCCCCGTCAGTTATATTGTATGGGATATCCCAGTATCCCTTTCCATCGACTTCTGAAGCTTCCGGATATCTTTCTTCATAGTTCGACCAGTGATTACCCTGTTGTCCATGATCCCATCTATTCACACCGCTGTCAAAGGCGAGGCTCCGTTCATCTGTTTCATCACCCTCAGGATATGATATATGGTTATGATATATCGTGTTTTCAAATGAATTGACCGACACCATCCCCAGGATATCGTTGTTCAAAATTTCATTTCCAAAGACTAGGTTTCGGTCGGAAGATGAAAGTACCAGTCCTTGTTGAGTGTTCCTGGATAAAGTGTTCTCGGATATAGTGTTCCTTTTCGAGCGAACTATGTATAATCCTAGTAGATTCTCATCAACGTTATTATCTTTCAGGATGTTGCCGTGAGAATGCCTTAGAGTGATGCTCTCTCTCTGTTCTCTAACCGTGTTACCGAGGATCTCGTTGTGGTCCGAGAATCCAAGTATTATGCCGAGGCCCCCTACGTTTATATTATGATCTTCTATGATAACACCTGAAGAATTAGCTAGTATTATCTGGCCCGCTTCTTCTTCAACCGCACCTCCCTCCACATCCTTCAGATACCGGATACTTCTACCTTCAACGGTGTTATTGAGCGGGATATCGTGAGAGTTCCAAAATTCGACAGAAGAACCTATGAAGTTTATACCGTCGTCCATGAATTCGTTACCATATATATCATGATTATAAGAGTTGGATAGTGTCAAACCGCTGCTACCGCTCTCCGATATCTTGTTATCCAAAACTGTATTATTTTGAGCGGAAAAGAACCTTATGCCGTTACCTCTATTGGCTTTCAACTCACTATCATCTATCAGATTTTGTTCAGAGTTTCTTATGTATATACCGTGGTTGTCATTGTTATTCGATTCTATCTGAACCAGTTCGTTGTTATCGGATCCTAATAAATCAATACCATAAAAATTGTTGTGAGAAACTTCACTCTCCTTTATCTGGTTCATCTCTGATCTGTGCAATCTTATACCTCTCGAGTTATGCCTAGCAAGGTTCTCTCTGAATTCGTTGTTATGAGAATCTCGGACCATGATCCCGTTATTGTTGTTCACGACTTGATTGTTCACGATCGTATTTTCCTCCGATCCTTCTAATAAAACTCCGTCTCCATAAACCGGATGGGAGTACTTGGAGGCGACATTGTTCTCCAATTTATTATCTTCCGATGACAGAAGATGAAAACCCACATGATTATTCAAAGCCGTGTTATCTTCTATTATATTTCCAAAGGATTCTTCGACCAAGAGGCCATAAGAGTTGAGTTCCATCTCATTGTCCCTTATAATCCCGTTGGTAGTATTCGACAAGTATATGCCACTGTGATCAGATGTCGCTCTACTGTTACGATCAGCGTTATAGAATCTATTATTTCTAATTATGAAATGAACCCGTACATCTTCGATATGTATCGGAAAATTCGACCCTTCACCGTCTATAGCATAATCTTCTATGATGAAGGGATCATCCTCTGTTCCACTGCCCGGCCATCCGTTCTGATCAGCAAGGACCTCAAATCCAAGGTCGCTGGGTATCTGTATAGGGTCTCTTTCCGTGTATTCAGATCCATGTTCATCCTCCTCATGACTAGTTCTGGATACTCTTTCCTGACCGGTGACTTGAGAGCCTCTCGTGGTTTCAATATCAGACCCTTCTGAATTGTAAATGGTTAGAGCATAATCTTGATCTATATCACCATCGTTAGTGCCGTCCAAAGGTACATTGAACCCCTCGACACTGATGGTGTAATCTCCTTCCTCGATCTCGTTTGGATCGATGTATACGTTCTGAACATTGTTGACATCGTCCCACCCGTCCCGCTTCATATCGAAATCATCGATCGCGTTAGAATCGGCCTGGGACCAACCTCTACGAAATGCGTTGCCTCTGTAGGTCTCTCCGCTGGGAGAGGTGACTTCTAGATTGAGATCGTTTTTAAGAGCGATCTCGTCTCCCTCCTCCGCGTTTTTATCGGTCCAAGCCAACGTTATCTTTAGAGGTTCGTCCAACCTGTCCGCTGACAGTTCATATTCATGAACATCGCCGGTCTGGATAGTTTCTGATTCATCGACTACAGAAAATGGAACCGGATCATCAATGGGGTATTCAAGTTTTGATATATCTACCATCCCCCAGCCTTCGTCTTTATTAGGTATATGTTCGTTCCTGCATCCGTCATCCTGCAGGTCTTCGGCGGTATTTATCAAAATGGATCTTACCATCGCCGGGCTGGGCTTCTCACCAAATTCTTCCTCGAACCACTCGACGACGACAGATGCCGCTCCAGCGACCGCTGGATTCGACATAGAAGTACCGGACTTCCAATCGTAAGTAGACCTATCATAGAGCCTTGGAGATCCCAAAGAGAGAACATTCTCCCCGGGTGCCACTACATCCGGCTTTATCCTATTATCTTCGGTCCAACCGCGGGAACTGAATCTTGACACCATCGATATATCATCGGTATCCCTGCCTCCGTAATCCCTACCATCAGGCATGTAACTTTGAGTCGAACCCACAGTTATGATATTTTTAGCGTTACCGGGGCTTCCAGTACTCTGTTCGATAGGACCCGAATTCCCGGCTGAAGCGGTGATCACCATAGGCTCGTTATGATCAGTTTCTCTATCAGCGTCCCTGACGGCCTGGTCGAAAACGCTGTCTAGCTCTGTATATTCCCCAAATGTGGCCGAACCCCAAGAATTCATATGGATATAAGCATCGGACTCCTGTTTAGGTATCTCTAGGATAGGATAGAACTCTTCAGCCAGAAACTCTCCTCCATCGCCGAATATCTTGGCAGCATAAAGTTCGGATTCGTAAGCGAGTCCCTGACCCATGAGGTAGTTACCAAAGCCAGGATACTCTCCTGTTTCTCCACTGCCATGATATGAATCGCCTGCAGCTGAACCGATGACGTGAGTACCGTGCCCGTGTCCATCACCCCAGTCATCAGGATCCAGATCCCCAAATCCATGTCCGCCCTTTACCCTTCCGGTCAGGTCTAGATGGCCTGAATATCCAGGCGTGCCGTCACCGATACCGGTATCTGCTATGGCGAGTGTGACTCCTTCACCGCTGTATCCTATCTGATTGATGTATGCACCATAATCTCCGTGTTTTCTATATGGTATGTCGGGATCATCGTGCTCGTCGTCCATGAATCCGAGCCCACCTCCTATAGTTTGAGTCTCCACTTCAGAGTGTAATTCAGGCTCGACCGTGTTCGATATATGATATAATCCTCGGGTCCGTGCCCAATCCTTCAATACACCCCTGGAACTGGCATTAAAAGTTACAGTTTTTCCGCCGTTATCCAATTCTTTTGAATTAATCACGGTGGTCCTCATCCCTCTCTCGATGAGATCTTCTCTATCGGGTTCATTTATAAACCTTGCATTGACCAAACCTGGTTCTATGTCATCGGGCATCCTGTAAGCAGGATGGTAGATACCTACCCAATCGACGAAGAATAGGTCTTCGACCATCTCCGCCTGTTCAGGGGTCATGCTGACTTCGTAGGCATAATTTGGAACATAGTTTATTATATCGACACCCTTATCCCGAAGTTCTTGATTCCATTCTGGATTTATCGGCCCCAACATATGTATCAAGTAAAGCCCTTCTTCTCCCGAGGGATAAGAATCTATCTTCATATTAGAAGATATATCCGGTTCACCCTCGAAAACATCGAATTCGTAACCTCTTACCGATATCTTAGTCCTCGCCGGGAGTTCATCTATATGAAATCCTTCATCTAGAAGACGATCCCTCTCGAGTTCATCGGCTCTTATAAGCGCCTTCTGGCCATAATGATCGACGATATCGAAGTCGCTCAATCCTTTCAAGTCTTCGTTATTCGATACATCGACCATGATGAGCTCACCTTCAGCGGATGAAGCCTCAGGGACTTCGCTCATACTTATAAAGAATAGAGAGAAGACTATAATTAAAACGCAAAGTACGGTTTTGATCATATCTTTATCTGACTGCATATCCTGCAACCCACGTTTTAATATGGTTGATGGACCCACACATATATTAAATCTTTGAATCTCAAGTAAGAGATTCTAAAAACTCTGAAAAGTCTTTGCGGCCATAAGATGTAAATATGTAATAAACAATAATAGTTCGAGGATATAGATAATGGATAGTAATAAAAGCGTTGGATACGGCATCATAGTGCTTGGGATAGTACTGCTCCTTATCACGTTTGCACTTGCGATAAATGCCTTTTTGAATCCTGATTTCATAGAGGGGTTCGCGGAACTGGTCGAGACGAATCGCGAAGGTATAGCGGGACTGGTAGACATGCTGATCTACTTGATACCGGCCATACTCTTGTTTGTGATGGGGAGCATAGGAGGAAAGATAATATCTTACGGGGTTAAGCTTGTAGGATCACCAGATCCAGATTCAGAAAAACGATCAGGAAAACAAACAGGAAGAAAAGTGAGAAGACAACCGAGTCCTAAAGAAACTAGAAATAAAAGGACCAAGATTGAAAATACTAAGACCCCAAAAACTAAAGAACAATCTCCAAAAACACCTCCGCCACCACCGAAGAGTACAGATATGGAAAAAGAACCCCAGGAAAAAGAGGAAAAACCAAGTGAACTGGAAGAAAAACGATCAGGACCAGAAGACCAGGTGAACAACGGCTGAAACAGATCACCTTTCCCTTTCTTCCTTTTCAATCACTTTATCGATATTCACGTTTCTAGATACGTGATCGCTGGGACATTCGACCTTATATATAGGGCACATCTTTACAGGATCATCGCCGCCGTTTATCTGCTCCCGCGAGCCAAGATCCCTTTCGATTATGGAAGTCTCTCTTTCAGTGATCAAAGGATCCAATATATCCTTTGCTGGGTCGATCACTCTATAACCCTCAGGCTTCTTCTTCAATAGATAGACTAGATGAGCGGCGCCAAGTGTCTTCATGCTCGTTATCTTTGTTTTCAGAGGAAATATCTTGAGCCATAGTTATCACGCCCCGATATTCGAGTGCGGTGGTGAAAGATAGACTATCGGATCAACCACACTCCCATAATATGATCACCTCTCGACCTATATTTATTCTTTTCTCAGAATGACCTGAAAAGGGATAAAAGTTCTTGTAATCGATGACAAAACTCAAATGCTACCGATATTACATCTTTATCAATGACCGTTAAATCCGTAGATGGTTCTGAATCTTCTGAAAACCTACCGAAAGATTTTGAGCCGTACGTCAAAAAGTGGTTCGATAAAAAGTTCGACGGGTTGACGCCGCCTCAGAGATATTCATTCGATCTGATACACCAAAACAAAAATTCACTAGTCTCATCACCGACCGGCTCGGGAAAAACACTTTCCGCTTTCTTATCGATCCTCAATGAACTATTTCTGAAAGGAGACAAAGGAGAACTGGAAAACAAAGTATACTGCCTTTACGTCTCCCCTTTGAGAGCTCTGGGAAATGACATCCAGCGCAACTTAAAGGAACCCTTGAGAGGTATCAAAAAAACGGCTGAAGAGATGAACATAGATATGCCGGATATCAGAAGCGCCGTGAGGACTGGAGACACCTCGTCTCAAAAGAGGCAGCAGATGTTGAAGGAAACACCACACATATTGGTCACCACTCCAGAGACCCTGGGCATAATATTGAACGCACCTAAATTCAAGAAGAAGCTTCAGGAGATAAATTACGTCATAGTGGACGAGATACATTCTCTTTGTGACAATAAAAGAGGTGCACACCTATCTCTATCGCTAGAAAGACTACAGGCTATGTGCGATCATGAAATAACCCGGATAGGGCTTTCCGCGACGCAGGCACCTATCGAGGATATAGGAAAATTTTTAGTAGGATATGAGAACGGAAAAACAAGGCCCTGTAATATCGTACAGGTATCATCCTCTAAAAAGATGGATCTAAAGGTATTGTCTCCGGTAGAAGACCTTATCCACACATCAGGGAAGGTCGTCAATGAGAGGATGTATGAAAGGATAGACAGATTGGTTAAAGATCATGTGACCACACTTATATTCACGAACACTAGAAGTGCAACCGAGAGGGTGGTCAATAATCTTAAAAATAAAGATCCAGAATTTTATAGAGGCGACATCGGAGCTCATCATTCGTCCATGAGTAGAGAAAAAAGGCTCGATGTAGAAGAATCTCTGAAAGGAGGGGAACTCAGCGTCGTAGTGACCTCTACCTCATTAGAACTAGGTATAGATATAGGTTACATAGACCTCGTGCTGCAGTTATCTTCACCAAAAGGCGTTTCGAGAGCGATCCAAAGGATAGGCCGCTCAGGACACAATTTTGGTGATTACGCGAAAGGAAGAGTACTGGTCATGGAAAGAGGCGACGCTTTGGAGTGTACGGAGATGATGAGATGCGCAAAAAACGATGAACTGGACAGGGTACGGATACCGGAGAACTGTTTAGACGTGCTTTCTCAGCATATAGTAGGGATGGGATGCAATAAAAGATGGGATGTCGAGGAAGCCTTCGAAACCATCAAGAAGAGTTATACGTTCAGAGATCTTGACAGAGAAGACTACGAAAAAACATTGAAGTACGTAGCTGGAGACTACGCCTCTCTCGAGGACCAGCAGGTCTACGGAAAGATATGGATCGACACCGACGAGGACGGTGACAGGGTGTTCGGGAAAAGAGGGAAGATGACCAGGGTCATATACATGACAAATATAGGCACGATACCCGACGAGAGCGCCTACAGGGTGGAAACCAGGAACGGACGTTTCGTAGGAACTCTCGACGAAGAATTTTTAGACAGACTCACCAAAGGAGATATATTCGTGCACGGTGGGGACACCTATGAATTCCGTTACACTAGAGGTATGAAAGTTTACGTAGATTCAAGGCCTGAAAAAGCTCCCACCGTGCCTTCATGGTTTTCCGAGATGTTACCTTTGACTTACGACCTTGGAAGAAAGATAGGTGAATTCAATCGGAGAGTCGTAGATATGATAGAGAAGGGCGAAAACCCTTCAGATTGGATCGAAGATAACTATTACGTAGATGAAAATACGGTATCCTCGATAGTATCTTATCTAGAAGAACAGTACCGATACATCGACGCTGTTCCCACGGATTCGCACCTCGTGATAGAAAGGAACTTCGAAGGAGATAAGATAAATCTCATCTTCCATACGATATTCGGGAGAGAAGTCAACGACGCTCTCTGCCGTATTTTCGCGGATATCGCATCTGATATTTTGAATTCGAACGTCGGAATAGTAGTGGACGATCACGGCTTCGTTTTGATATGTCCCGGGGATAAGGACATCCCGGTCGAGAAGCTGATAGAAAGAGCATTTGAGTCTGATCTCAGAGACGTTTTGAAAAGAGCCGTCAGAAAGACGGAGCTTATGAAGAGAAGGTTCAGACACGTTGCCGCAAGGGCACTCATGATACTTCGGAATTACAAGGGTAAGAAGATGAGCGTAGGTAAGCAGCAGATGAAGTCCCACTTTTTACTTTCCGCCTGCGAGAAGATCGACGAAGAATTCCCTATCGTAAAAGAGACGTATCGTGAGATAATCGAAGATTATATGGACATCGAAAACGCTTCTGATATCATCTCAGACCTCGGCAGTGGAGATATGAGTTACGAAGTGGTAGAAACTGACGTGCCCTCGCCATTCGCACACAATTTGGTCATCCAGAGTCAAGGTGACGTTCTAAAACTCGAAGACAAAAAGGAAAGACTGCAGAACCTCCATCAGAAGGTCATGGATAAGGTCAAAGGTGAGAGTTGAATGAAGATATTCGGAAGATTCGAGATAATAGAAAACTATCCAGCGCTCTATTCGGGCGATCTGAAAGCTTTGATCATATCCGATCTCCACCTGGGGCTTGAATCACTGATGGCGGATTCTGGAGTATATATGCCTAAATTCCAGCTCGACGAGATGAAAAGCGAGCTCAAAAAGATAAGCGAGGAGAAAAACATCGAAAGATTGATCATATGCGGGGACATAAAACACGAGTTCTCCGAGACTTCCTATCAGGAAAAGATAGAGGTAGAAGAGTTCATCGAGTTCTCATCGACTTTAGCTGAAAAGATATTCCTGGTCAAAGGAAACCATGATAACTACCTCATCTATCCGGTTAAAAAATACGACGATGTCGAATTAGAAGATTACTTCGTGTTCGACGGGATAAATTTTATCCACGGTCATGAAAAAACCGAGGTTATCAACGGTCCCGATATAGAATACGTGATCATGGGCCATGAACACCCAGCACTTACTTTAAGCGATGAAGTAGGAGCTAAAGAAAAGATAAGATGCTTTCTTTTCGGAGAGATGAACAACGGGAAAAGATTGATCGTCCTTCCATCTTTTTCTAGATTAGCTCAGGGATCTCAGATGAATCGAGTACAAGAGGAAGAACTGCTTTCCCCTATACTGGAAGACATGATCGATATCGGAGATATGCAAGCTATCGGCGTGGATAGAGAAGCAGGGCTTTTTGAATTCCCGGAGATAAAGAAGATCAGAACTATCTAGTGGATCATCTATTTATCTCATGTATCTCCTTAGTGATGCAGAATTCCTCCCCTTTTACATGTCCCAACGATCCCAATTCTTCCAGGTTCAATCTACCGTTCTTTACTCCCTTTCTCCCTGAATCTATGAAAACTACTTTTCCGACCAGCAAAACATGATCACCGACTTCTATCTCCTGGTGAAATTCGCATTCTATATTTATAGGAGCTTCCTTCACACCTGGTGAGTCTACTTTTTCTGATCCCTTCTCAGTCAACCCTGTCTCTTCGAATTCGCTCTCTTCCCTTGGAAGTGATATCTCGGTCTTGACTCCCTTTTCGGCCCAATCTTCAGTAACAGGGATGACTACGAAATCACCCGTCTCTTTGAAGTTGACAGTCGTATCTCTAGTCGGTGCCGCTGCAACGCCGATAAGAGGAGGGTCGAATGAGAGAGGGGTGACAAAACTGTACGGAGCGATATTAGGGTTACCTTCAGAATCTACTGTAGAAACACATACGGTCGGTCGTGGTGCTATAAAACCAAAATAATTCTTCGATTCCATATCTACAGACATGTTTTCTTCCCATAAATAAAATTGAAAATACCGTACTTATCTTTTCCGCTCTTTACATCAACTCGATAATTTTGTTAGAAGATCCTTGATCTCTTCGGATTCTAGACTTCCTCTACCTTCTATCAAAAATTCAGAGAGGTCCTTCTCCGGATATTCTTCTTCGTACTCCTGTGCCTGTAAGATCCGCTCCAATCTATCTATATCTCTTGCTATTTCAGCCTCTCGTGTTTCACCTGTTTCGTATTCTTTCCATAGACTCTCCAAATCCAATACTCCGTCGAGATCACTCGATATCCTTTCGATGCTCTCTTTCTCCTTTCTGAACTTCTCATCCTCGGATATAGGTTCGTCTGGAGTTATGTCCCCTATCTCGCTCTCAGCCAGATCATGAACCATAAGAAGCTTCACCAATTTGAAGCCGTCCAGACCGAACTCCTCTCCAAGCGTCATAGCCATGAAAGCAGCTCTAAAGGAGTGATCAGCTACGGATTCGGGATCATCGATACCGACGCGTTTCCATCCTTCCCTGTCCGTCTCTTTCAGAACTCCTGCTTTCCTGAAGAGCTGCAGATATCTGTTCATCTTCTCCATCTTCATATCATATACCGTGGTATATTTATAAACATTCATTTGACTAACTCTCAGAGATGAGCGAAAAACCTGAGTCGAAAAAGGAGATCAAAGATCTCGGACACGATGTCGTTTATAGACCTCACAAAGAAGTAGCAGATCATTCGATAGTTTGATGAAGTACCGACCATACTTCGTAATGGAAGGGTTGAAAGATGTCGAAAGGATAGGGGTGAAAAAGGTTTGATATCCTGAAAGAAGAGTTCTGGTGTTTCGGCGACTGATCTCTTTCAAATATCTATATGTTCTCCTTGTTTTAAGATCTTGTTCGGTATGTCTTCTTCGTTCAGTCTATCTTTGAGACCTGAGGCATCATCCATATCTTCCTCTGGATCGTAATGGAACGGAACGACTATCTCAGGTTCTAGTCTTTTGAAGGCATCTATGTAATCATCGTAATAATCCGGAAAGCAAGCGGTGAAGACCGTCTTCACTCCATCTACCTCAGGGAAGTAAGCAGAATCTCCCGCGTGCAGCAGACCTTTGTAGAAATAGCTTACAGATTCATCAGAACCGTAGCAGTCGGATTGTAAAACTCTAATATCTCCTATCTCATCTCCGGGTTCTACCGCCGTTCCTTCTACATCGAATTTTTCTAAGGAGAGTTCCGGAGCGTATAATTCCGCCTGTTCACCTACTTTCCTGTGATCACTCGGAGAGAAATGATCGTCGTGTTCGTGGGTCAAAAGTATTATGTCCGGTTCCTTAGTGGGTTCAACAGTAAAGTTCGGATCTATAAGGAGGTGGATGTCGCCAAATACCTCTAGAGCAGCATTACCCAACCATCTAACTTTCATGATCTTACACCCTTTATCATGATAAATACGGCAGAAGTTATAACTTTTATCGAGAGTCATCAGGGTTAAAAAACAAAATGATTAAATAACAAGGGTTTTCTAGTGACAGATATGGCAAAGCAAGAAGGTGGTGGAGGTTTTCAATCCGCCGCGGGCCTCATGAGATATTTCGACGAGGAAGACGATAAAAGCCCTAAGATCGATCCCAGAGCTGTCGTGATAGCCATACTGATCATGATCATAGTATTAGAAGTCGCTAATTGGCAGTGGCCTGTTTGAGTTCCCTGTAACCATTAAGAGGTCTATGACCGTTTTAGATGGTCTGAACTAGGATAAAGTTCGATCCTAAAGATAACTTTTTTGTTCTTTAGTCCTCAAAACCAAAGTGAGCTTTAAGCGTTAGTGAAAATATATATATCCAATCACTCATATACCCAAACGAGGAAATTTCAAGAACAAGTTTAAATGAAGGACGTTATTGTTCGTACGGGGCGGTAAAGCTATGAAAAGAACCACAAAAGTTCAGAGGATCAAAGAACTCATCAAAATACTCAGAAAGCACGGCCTACAAAATTTTATCAGGGAGTTGGGTCTGAGTAGTTTCGTATCCAGGTCCAAGATGGAAGAGCGCCTCGAGAAAAAGATGGAAGACGTCAGTGCCAGAGAACTACGCGAACTTTTCGAGGATCTCGGACCCGCCTTCATAAAACTCGGACAGTTCTTAGGGATGAGACCCGATCTTATACCGCCTCATTTTGCCAAGGAATTACAAAAGCTCCACGATGAAGCTAATACATTTTCTGGTGATAAGGCTAGAAAGATAATAGAAAGAGAACTCAAATATGAGATGGGAGAGATCTTCGAGGAGTTCTACAACGAACCTATCGCTGCAGCCTCTATAGGCCAAGTACACGAAGCAAAACTGAAGAGCGGTGAAGAAGTCGTAGTCAAAGTCCAGCGGCCAGGAGTCGAAGAGAAAGTCAAAGCGGACCTTGAACTGATCGAAAGATTCACGGGGATATTAGAGCAGGTCTACCCAGAAAGTGAGTTGTATCAGCCTCACGAGGTGACCAAAGAGTTCAAAAAGATGCTGGAGAAGGAATTAGATTATACCGTCGAAGCCCGAAACGCTCAGAGGTTCTATAACGCCTTTGAAGACGAACCTCATATCAAAATCCCAAAAGTCTACTGGGACTATCTGACCAGCAATGTCTTGATACTAGAGAACATCAAGGGAAAAAGCATGAGGACACTTATAGACGGGGATTATCCAGATGATTTCAAAAAAGAGATCGCCACGAATTTTGCACGTAGCATGATGAGACAGTTCTTCATCCACGGGATATTCCATGCAGATCCTTCTCCAGGGAACATACATTTTTCTGAAGAAGACGGCTCTTTAGCACTTCTCGACTTCGGAGCGATAGGTAGATTCAACGAAGAGATGCGTAACAATCTTATAGATATCTTCATCGGCATGTTCGAGAATGATATAGATAAAGTTAAAGATATACTTCTTGAGATCGGAGAGGTGCACGGTGAATACGACGAAGAAGACCTAAAGTGGGATATAGATAATGTTTTACAGCTTTATAGGAACAAACCCGATCTGATGTTGAAAGAAGGTTTGGACAACGAGATAATGGAGATCGTGAGAACTCATAATATCACGCTGCCCGTGGATTTTCTGCTGATGGAAAGAGCCATCGCCGAAACCGAGGGGATATGCACAGCCTTAGATCCTGAGTTCGATTTCTTCAAGGCGTCTGAACCTGTCATTGAAGAAGTGATCATCGATAGATACCATCCCAAAAAACAGATCAAAAATATTTTCGATTCCGTGAACAACTATCGAGAACTCTTCATGAACTTCCCTGACAGAGCTAATAACGTGCTTGAAAATCTTGAAAAAGGCGAACTAAAGATAGATATAGAGCTCCAAGGTCTTGAAGATATGGAACAGCGTATCGATACCATCTCTAACAGATTGAGTTATACTATATTGGCTGCCTCCATCATAGTAGGATCCGCACTTATCGTTCTCTCGAGACGAGAAGGGGTATTTGGACCCTACATCTTTTTGATCTCGATCTTGATAGGCATATTTCTCATAATCACTATCGTGAAACAGGGTGGTTATTGAATAAGATCGACTTGCTATCAAAAACTGTGACTAGGAAACTTTCGTACACGTGCAAAGATTATAAATATATTCAAGAAAGGTTCTTTAGATGATGTCTGATTTTAAATACAAGAGGTGAAGAAATTGCAATATAGGAATTTTGGAGAAATCGATTGGAAACCTTCGGCACTAGGTTTTGGTGCGATGAGACTTCCTCACGAAGAAGACGATAGAGGCGCTATAAAAGAAAAAGAATCCATAGAGATGATACGATGGGCGATAGATAACGGTGTCAATTATATCGATACCGCTTGGCCTTATCATGACGGAGAGAGCGAGAGATTAGTAGCGAAGGCGCTAAAAGACGGTTACCGTGAAAAAGTTAAGATAGCAACTAAATTACCCTCATGGGACGTGGAAGACACTGATGATCCTGACGAAATATTGAACGAACAGTTAGAAAAACTCGATGTAGACAAGATCGATTTTTATCTGCTTCACGCACTGAGTCGAAAACATTGGGAGAACTATCAGTCACTGGACATGGATATTTTTGAGTGGATGAAAGAAAAAAGAGAAGAAGGTAAGATAGATAACCTCGGATTTTCTTTTCACGACGATCTAGATACCTTCAAAGAGATCGTAGATGCCTATAACTGGGACTTCTGCCAAATACAGTATAACTATCTAGATCAAGACTTCCAGGCCGGTGTCGAAGGGCTGAAATATGCATCCGAGAAAGGGCTCGGAGTAGTTATAATGGAGCCGCTCCGTGGCGGTAAGTTAGCTAAAGAACCGCCTGAGGCCATCAAAAAAATATGGGATGAAGCTGAAGAAACCAGAGAACCGGTAGAATGGGCCTTGAAATGGCTTTGGAACCAACCTGAGGTCTCCTTAGTGCTGAGCGGTATGAGCGAGATGGAACAGGTAAAGGAGAACGTGAAATACGCCTCTGAATCCGGTGTAGATGGTCTTTCAGATAAAGAACTCGGGTTGATCGATAGAGCGGCTGAAAAATACAGAGAGATGTCACCTGTAGAGTGTACTGGATGTAATTATTGTGTTCCTTGTCCTAACGATGTGTCGATCCCTAGAAACTTCAGGATGTATAACCAAGCTGAGATATACGATGAGTTCCAGGAGCAAAAAGAGATATGGGACGAGAACATGAAAGACGAATCTAAAGCCACTAACTGTGTAAGGTGTGGGAACTGTATAGAGAAATGCCCCCAGAACTTACCGATAATGGACTTGCTTGAAGATGTTACAGAGTACTTTGAAGGTCGATCCTAGAGCTTATAAACCTGATAAAAAAACACTTACCTACTCTTTTTGATCTCTAGGATACTCGATATTAAATATGTAGATGTCTTATAGTTATTTGGACAAAGTTTGAGGGAAAACATTATTACTGTAGCTACATATTATTTTAAGGGGTAATATGCTATCCTCATTGATGGAAAAAAAATTGAAAAACTTGCAGGGGAAGAAACTCATCGCCGTCATGGAGGACGGAGAAGCATTCCTCGGGAAATTAGAGGATTTTGATAAAAATACTATCGTACTTAGTCAAGTTTGTGAGGGACCTAGTTCAAAGATAGAATGGGATACGCTTGACGATAGAAAAAAATCATCAGAAAAAGAGGGTTACGGATTTGTAGATTGGGTCTATGTAAACCTTGAAGAAGTATATCTAAGAATAGACCACATCTCAAGGATATGGCCTTGGGAACATATCAAAGAGTACAATGAGGAAGTAGAAAAGAAAAAAAGAACACCAACATATACTAGAACACCGGTTATCGATATGCTATCAGATGAAGATTGATATATAAACCGAAATTTTTTTATAACATGATTTTTACATAGAGTCATCAATGAATAAACAAAAGCCGGAAACCACTCATTCTGGTATTAAGGTTGAAGGGGATTGGGATGAGATCTGCGGTTTTGCTAGAGATCTGGAAGGTATTTTGAAAGAGAGTTACGAAAAAGAAGATTCTGCAGAGGATATGGACGATTCTATAGAGGGATATAACAAATGGCGGCCTCGGGAGGAAGAGGATGAAAAGGACATAACGAAAAAAACGGCAGAAGGAGCTTCCATGGAAGAAAAAAACGTGGAAAAAGATTTCAAAGGCACTGATGAAGAGTTAAAAACCGCAGATCTCATCCCAATCCCCTTCAACCTTAATACCAGAATGAGTGGTTTCCGGCTTTTGTTTATTCATTGATGACTCTATGTAAAAATCATGTTATAAAAAAATTTCTGTTTATAT
>JAFDTP010000172.1 GCA_019594195.1 Thermoplasmata archaeon | reverse complement strand
TAATTTCACTTTTTCCTCAAATAACACATATTACAGCACTGATCTTTCTTTAGAACATAGCGAGGAATGGAAACAGAACATGAGATTCTTTATAGAGGTGTCGGGAAGCTATAGGTTATCATTCTTTCTGCTAAGAGATGGAGAGGTTTACAGGAATGTTCACTTCTGGGTAGAGGTCGGTTAGAAGGGGTATTTTGATATTTCTTCGATTTTCAAAATCTAAGGTCGGTTGTAAACGTTGATTTGAGTCAAGTGTTAAAGGTGAGTTGCACAGATGATCATGGATCATCAAATGTTGGTTGTGTATTATTGGGTGGAGATAATTGTTTCTTTAAACTTACCGACCACTTCCCCGCCCTATCGAGCGCTGGCCGCTGCCATCCCCCAGCGGCCTGCTCGCGCTCGAAAGTAAATCACTTTTTGTTTTAATTAACTAGAACTTTCTAATTTTAGCAGGTTTTGATTAATTTTTTATATTTAATCAATATTTAGAAAACGAGGGACCTTCATGAAAAGGGGAGAAAAAAATCTAGTTAATGTGCTTACCTTGAGCCTAGTGCTTCTTTTATTAATATCTATGATGTCGATAACTTTAGGAACATCTAATACTGAAACATCTCATCATCTTTCGATTGAAGATTCGTGTGATGGATCAGACCAATTTGATGTTTCAATTGAGGATCTAACCCATGAATTAGATAGTAATTCTACAGAAAATGACAGCTATGAACCCCTAGCCGAAACACAGGTTGACATCATGATGTTGTATACGTCCAATGCTCAGGAATGGGCTTCAACTAATGAAGGTAGTATCCATAGTGTAATCAACGAAGCTGTTGACATGACCAATACTGTGATGGATAACAGCAATATAGACTTGACACTGAATATAGTTCATACATCTCAAGTAGATTATACTGAAACTGGAGATGATCTCAGAACAGACATATCGAGATTGCGAAATCAGCATGATGGATATATGGAAGAGATACATAACTGGAGAGATTATTATGGGGCGGATCTTGTCTCTCTTTTTGTTGAAACAGACGAAGATTCAGAAGCTTTAGGAATCGGTTCTGCTCCATCCAGTGAGAGTTCTCTGCATTCAAACAATGCTTACTCCGTCGTGTGTGTAGAATATGCGACTGATGATGATATGTACGTATTCACTCATGAAATAGGTCATAATTTTGGGGCTGGCCATGCCAAAGACCAGGATCGAAGCCCGGGACCACAATTATATGATTATTCTGCAGGTTGACGATGGATAACTGGTACTTTGGGTTTTAGAAGGAGAGACCGCACCGTGATGGCATATGATACTTATGATTATGGACTTTTCGATTATGAGCTAGTTCCGTATTTTTCTAATCCGGACATTGAACATGAGGATAATGATGAGCCAATGGGGTGTCCCGATGATGCAGATAACGCTAGGACGATAAGAGAAACCAAAGACACCATATCAGATTATCAAGAACCTACACCACAGATAGACATAACGTCTCCTAGTTTTGGAGAAGAATTGTACCAAGGGATGGAACATGAGATAGAGTGGGAGACTGTAAGCGGTGATAATTCCGTATCACACGTAGACCTTTATTACAGTCTTGATAATGGCACAACCTGGAATACGATCGAAGAAGGTGTATCAGATACTGGAAGTTATGAATGGGAAGTACCACTCGAAGAAACCGATTCAGCTTTGATAGGCGCTGAGGCCACGGATGAAGCTGGGTTCAGTCGAGACGATTTCACCCATTTTGAGATAGAGATCGATGATATACCACCTGAGATAGACTTGATAGGGCCTGAAGAAGGTGAGATATTCCAGGAGAAAGAACTAACGGTCAGGTGGGACGGCAGTGACGACTATTCTGGAATAGATCGCTACGAGATCACCTCTTTTGGGACGGACTGGGAAGAGACCGTGATAACTGAGGACGGACAGTATACCTTTACCTATCTGGAAGATGGAGAACATGAGATAGAAATCAGGGCTTTCGACAACGCTGGAAACGAGAATACAACGTCCGTCAATATCACTGTAGATACTATTCCTCCAAATCTGAACATCGATGATCCGATAGATGGTGAAAGGTTCGAACCTGGTGATGTAACGATCTTTTGGAATGGGTCCGACGATATAACCGGTATCTCACGTTTTGAGATACGGATCGGAGAGGACGATTGGATCACCGTAAGTGAAGATACTAGTCATACCTTTGAGGATCTAGAAGAAGGCAACTTCACCGTAGAGGTCAGAGCTGTCGATGAAGCCGGCAATACAGCCGTAGAGAAGGTCGAGTTCGAGGTCGAAGAACAAACTATAGCAGGTACTGCCGTAGATCTTTTTTTGGGGTATATCTGGATATTCGCGATCGTTTTATCCGCTTT
>JAFDTP010000078.1 GCA_019594195.1 Thermoplasmata archaeon | reverse complement strand
CAGCACTATCATATCACGGCTTTACTGAACAGCAGGTGAACGTGATACAACTGGTCTCTACCAAACAGTTCGATGATCTGAACGTTAGAAACCAAAAGGTTGAGGTATCGACCTTAAAACCGGGGAGATTTTTCGGATACAAAGACATAGAAGGTGCGGTAATAGCCGATAAGGAGAAGTCACTTGTGGATTCCCTGTTCATGCTGCATAAAAGTGGTGGATTAGAAGAATATGTAAAATGCTTGAAAAATGCTTACTACGAATTAGATAAAGAAAAATTTAAAGAATATATCGTAAGGTTCGATAACAAATCATTGGTCTCCCGGATCGGTTTTCTTTTAGATGTGCTTGATCTAGCAGATCGACACTTCTTAAAGCAGTTAGAAGCACATACATCAAAAAGTTATGTACTTTTAGAGCCTCACGGAGGTTCTGTTAGGTCCCATAATACCGATTGGAAGATGAAGATAAATAGCGATATGGAGGAATTCTTGTGATATCTAGAGAGAAGTTGAGAGAGATCAGTAAGAAAACGTCGCTTCATCTTTACCAGCAGGAGAAAGATTATCTGATAAAGCTATTTTTGTTCAATTACTTCAGGAAATACGATAATGCAGTCTTTAAAGGTGGAACCTGTCTTAGATATCTATATGGAACAGAACGCTTCAGTGAAGATATAGATCTCAATCTGAGGATTGATCCTGAGCAGTTTAAAAAGGAGGTAGAAAAGGTCCTAGAAGAATTCGAAAGCATAGGGATAGAGAACGGCTTCATCAAAGAGGAAGTATTCGAAGAAGCCTATACGTGTGAGATATGGTTCTATGGTCCTCTCTACCAAGGGACTAATCAAACACAAAACAAATTCAGATTGGACGCGGGTGAGAGAGGAGGGGCTCTACTAGAGCCTAAGTGGAGATTGATCGATTCCGAATATCCCGAGACTAGAAAGAAGTTTCTCATACAAGCTATGGATGAAGATGAACTTCTAGTCGAGAAGATCATAACTCTGCTAACAAGGTCTAAAGGGAGAGATCTGTACGATGTTTGGTACCTTTTGATGAGTGACATGACTATTTCAGCCGAGCTCTTTGAAAAAAAATTGAGAAAGCTTTTAGAAGAGTACGGCCTTCAGAATAAATTCTCCTGGGATTCGTATCCCTCTAAGGAGGAATATACTGAGGATATGGAAAGATTGGTGCCACAGTTGGTCCCTTATTCTCAGGTGAAAAAAGAGGTCAAAGACGGTCTCGAAGACTTAAAAGAAAAAGTTTCGTTAGATATTTAGATGCCTAAGTCATACCCAATATCGTTTAAAAAACATCGGGAGGAAAAAAATTGAGCGGAGCGTGCTCGAAAGAGGTAACATCGACTCAGATCTTTTCTCATAGTAGTGATTCTACCGACTCAGACTTTATCCAGGAACATATCGAGTCGTTCTTCACGCTCGATTTTAAAAAAAGTTGATCTTCCATCATGGACCATGGTGCATGTACCTAAGGCGATCTCTAAGATCTCTAACATCTCTTTCCATTATTTTTCGCTTTCTTCTAGACCTATTCACTCCAAATTTTGATTGAGAACTCTTCGGTTCTCCCAGGACGTCTTTCACCAATTCTTCATCTTTGGTCATATCGATGATTTTTTCTTTTTCGAATTTTTTATTCAGGTCTTTGATGATGTCTTCTGTATAGAAGTCTTGTGTTTTTCTCGGATTCAGAACAGCATACGCGTTTGGAGTCCCTGCAAGGTCCAAAAGACTGTCGTTATTCATGAGACCGTCGACTATGTTTCGGAAGTACTTCCCATGTTTCAAACGTTTGATCGTTGCCTTATCTACGTAAGGTAGCATATCTTTCAAAAACTTCGACAGATTTACTCTGTTGGTGTTCTTGTAGGTGTTCCATCTGTCACTGTATTCTTTTTTGATGAAGGCTTCTTTCCCCACTTCGTCCCTGATGGTCTTTGATTTGAGGAAAAAAGGTCTGATCTGCAGTTTTTTATCCACCTTTTTGACGTCTTCAAGGGATTCATCTTTAAGATGTTTGAGTTTTAGATGATCAGTATGTTCCTCTATCCTATGACTAAAACTGCTGACCGGCTTTTTCTTGCTATACCTCCGAATGACCGATTGGTTGATTTCTATCAGCTGTGACTCTCTAATTTTCATTTCCATAGGTCATTAATACTCATCCATTTTAACATACTTAGTTGTTTGGGTTGACACTTTTATTTTATTTAAAACCTTTCTTAAAACTCACAAACACTGGGTCATAATAAAAAGATTTTATATAAGATAATACAAATCCGTGACCATGCACATAACCAACAAAGAAAAGATCGAAGGAAACGAGATCGAGAAGGATCTTGGTCTTGTGAGAGGTAATACGGTCAGAGCTAAGAACGCCGTCAGAGACTTCACTCAGGGCATCAGGAACATATTCGGGGGTGAATTGAAAGCTTATTCAGATCTGATGACCGATGCCAGAGAAGAAGCATTAGGCAGGATGGTACAGGAAGCTCAGAGGTTGAACGCAGATGCGGTAGTCAACGTAAGATTCATGACTTCCAAGATCACCGGCGGCGGGGCAGAGATACTGGCTTACGGAACAGCTGTAAAATTGAAAAACCCGCCTTCCGATGGAAGAAACATGGGTGTCCAACAGACTCCTCCACCCCCTCAGGGATAGATCAAAATCATCGTCCGTACTTACTGCAGTAGGTACAGTACCATCTATCATTTTTTTCGACATAATCCATAGATCCACCACAATCTGGACAAGTCTTATCTTCTCCACCCGCCTCCCTCACGAACGGCGTCGACTCGCTGGTCAGGTCCGCTCTGCAGAACTTGCACCACACCGCGTCAGTAGGTATACGGTTTCCACAGTGAGGACATCTTTTGGTAGATCCCCTTCTGAACAATTCTAGAAGTATCACGACAGCGATGATCCCCAATATACCGATGGCCAGGAATATCAAGATTGTAAATGGTAACAAGATCGGACCCAATAATCCTGTCAATGAGGTCTCTACTCCTTTAATAAAAAGGGTTTTTAGATGATGTATTCAGCGCGTGCGCTCGTACATCTTCACTGCGGATTCCACCGCATTCTTGGCCCGCTCTATCCTCTCCTGGGCCTGCATCCTGCTCATACCTGGCCCAGTAACGCCAAGACTGACGGGCTTGTCGTATTCTAGTTCAAGATCGGTCATCTTTCTAGCGGCATGAGACATCACAGTCTTATCGTGTTCCGTCTCACCTTTGATCACAGTACCCAGCGTTACGACGCCGTCGATACTGTCTTTCTCCAGCAGTTTCTTTATACCGAGGGGCATATCGAAGACCCCGGGAACACGCATCACTTCTTCTACTTCAGCTCCCAAAAACTCGGCATGTTCTTCCGCTCGCTTCAACATCATCTGATTTATATCGTAGTTGAATTCAGATACAACTATTCCTAATTTCATATCTTCTGCCATATTTCATCACCTCAAGGGTCCTACGTCGGGATATCCTTCTCTCGCTCCTTTTCCCGCCCGCTCTTCCAATCGTTCGGGCCTGAACAGGAGATCGTAAACGTTGACGGCATGCTCTCTTGCTCTCTGGTCCGCGAGTTCTTTCAACTCGCGTTCATCGTCGGCTTCGTCCTCGTGTACGAAGACTTCGATTATATGTTTGCCCGTCTCTATCTCCACATACAGCAGCGCTTTCGAGGCTTGGTCTGCGCACTGCTTATCTATAGGTTCGGGTCCGGGCATGCCCAGCGCGATGACTATATCACAACCGTTATCGATAAGTTTTTTGCACGCGATAGCTAGGTCTTTGATACCGGGAACCGTGTATCTTTCTATCTCATAGCCCGTTCCCGTCTTTGAGAGTTCGTCTTTCACACTCTTATACATATCGAATCTTGCGAAGGTAGTGTCTGCTATACCGATCTTTTTCATCTAATCTTCCTCCTCTTCCGCTTTCTCCAACTCTTTTTTCATACTGTACCAGTCTATTATCTTCCTTATGATGTATCTAGTACTGTCCAGCTCATGACTGTGATGGGACATCCTTTTGACCTCTATGTCGTCCATTCCTCTGACCCTTAGGTCTTCTTTCAATTTTTCTTCAGCATGTCTTTGATCATAACCAAGAGCGATTATGTCAGGATCTACTTCTTCTACGGTATCGAATTTGTCTTCTTCACTGCCCACGATAGCTTCATCTACGGGCTTCAAAGCGCCTACCATCTCTCTCCTGACTTCTTCGTCCATCAGTGGTTCGTGCTTGTGTTCTCTTACCGTCTTATCGCACGCGATGATCACGACCAACTCGTCGCCCATCTCTTTGGCTTCCTGTAGATAGTGTAGATGGCCGAGATGCAATATGTCGAATGTTCCTCCTGCCATGACTCTTGTTTTAGACATCTTTATCCTTCATCACATCTTTTATCTTTTCACCTTCGATCAGTGGTATGTCGTTTTTTTCACCGTATCGTGAGGCCTGTTCCAAGTCGAGACTATCTCCCTGGTCAGAGAGCATCTCACATATGGTCATGCTTGGATACATGTCTGTCAGCTTCATCAATGCGGTAGCCAATTCGGTATGGCCTTGTCTTTCTTTTACCAGACCTTCGGTCGCATTGAGTAAGAAAACGTGACCTGGAGTCCTGAATTCGTCTCCGAACATCTGTTGTGCTTCTTCAGTCGATACATCTTCCATCTCTTTGGCCATCTTCGCGAATCGTTGGATAGTCAACGCTCTATCGATATCTGTTATCCCTGTAAAAGTATCGCGGTGGTTAACTGTCAGTGAAAAGGTGGACCTTTCATCGTAAGGGATGTCGTCAGCTTTCATCTTGGATAAAATGGTGTACTCATCAGAGGATTCCTCGAACAGATCGCTTAGATACGGTAAGTTCAATTTCTTCCAAGTCTCCGGCGGAACAGTGACACAGATCAATCCACCGGCGTCTCTTCTCAAGGTCCTTATCTTCTGGGGCGTGATATTTGCGGAAGGAGTCACTAGATCTATCTCGTCTTCGCGCTCATCGTTGTCGTAGATCATCACCAATCCGCCGCTCTCCAACCTCTCAATAACGTGCTCAAGTTCTTCGTTCATCGTTCAATTCAAGTATTATTGGTTTATAATAGAGTTTTGGTCATCGTGAGATTTATTTACCTTGAAAACCATATTCTGATGGCGTGAAAATTATGCTAGACGATCCCAAAAAGATGTCTGAATTAGATTCGAACGATATGCTCAAAACTCTAGAGAGATTTCCCGAACAGATAGAGGACGTTGTTGAGAGAACTGATATCAATCTTTTACCGTTTCAGCCCGACAACATAGTTGTTACCGGGATGGGAGGATCGGCTATAGTTGGGGACACTTTGAAGAGCTTCTTAGCCAACAGGATAAGTGTTCCCATATACGTCAACAGAGATTATACTCTTCCTTCATTTGTCGGAGAAGACACCCTCTTGATAGTCGTCTCCTATTCAGGCAATACAGAGGAGACTCTTAGCGCAGCGAGGGAAGGCATGAAGAGAGATGCAAAAGTGGTTGCTATCACCTCGAACGGCGAACTCAAAGACCTATGCAAAAAAGAAAGATTTGTGCTTTTGAAGGCGCCGACCGGATACCCCCCTAGAGCTGCCTTTGCTTTCCTCTTCGTGCCTGTTCTTAAACTGCTCAGCGAACTTTTGATCTATGATTCTGAAGTGGATATAATCGATTCGGTGAAAGCTTTGAAAGAGTTAAGAGATAGGATCAAGGCGGACGTACCGACTGAAGATAACGAAGCGAAGAAGATGGCCGAGCTTATCGATGGTAAGATCCCGATCGTTTATGGTCATTCTATCTACAATGCTGTTGCGAATCGCTGGCACACACAGTTCAACGAAAACTCTGAGATCCTGTCGTGGTACGGCGCTATCCCCGAGATGAATCATAATGAGATAGTCGGGTGGAAAGGTGATCAAAAAAGAGAAGAATTCATACCGATATTACTCAGAGATGAAAAAGAGCCCGATAAAATAAACAGGCGTATACAGCTTACGAAAGAACTGGTATTTGAAGGAGAGGTCGAAGATATGGTCGAGGTCTGGACCGACGCGGATACACAGCTTGCAAGGATATTATACCTGGTCTATCTCGGTGACTATGTCAGTATCTATCTGGCTTTATTGAGGGGCAAGGATCCTTCTCCCGTATCCATCATCGATGAACTCAAGTCGAGGCTGTAGCTTTAGTCGAATCTTCCATCTCCAACGTGGTGAAGACTTCTTACCACCTTCCCCTCCTCTGCTTTTATCATGTGTTCACCATCGTTCATCGCCCTTCCGACCGCTAAAGGTTTTTTGTGTTCGATGTCCCTTATCCACACTAGATCACCTTCTTCTATATCTTCATCGGCATCTACTATGCCGGGAGCCATTATGTCCGCTCCGTTGTAAACGAACTCTACTGCACCCATATCCACTGTAACAAAACTTTTTGTCGCGTCGATATTCAGCAGTCCTTTGATCGTAGGAAAGACCTCCCCATCGAAGAAGGTGGCTATCGTTTCACCTTTTAACAAAAGAACTTGACCTTCTGAAGTGTCTGCTGTGTCGACGGGATCGCCGGTATCGAATGGAGAGTCACCTAATCTTGCCTCCATCTCATTAGAGTAGTCCTCGATCTTTTTGTCTTTCAGGCGGTGCTGATTTTTCAGTTCCATCGAGACTGAATAAAAATCCCGTTTATAAATCATTTTTGTCGTTTTAGAACTTTATCTCAAAAGATATTCCAATGTTGCTTCTGATACCATCTTCCGATAAGATGAACGATCAAAGTAACAAATATCCACAATAAAAGCAATAATCCAAAGGATTCATACGTACCTCTTCCTTCTATCCCTGGTATGAACTTCCTCCCCTCCAAAAGAAGGACCAGCGCAAGAGACCCATAAGCTCGGGCTCCGAAGGCGGGATACAGAGGTTTGAGTTCGAGTTTCATCACCGCTGCTCCGAGAACGAGATATATTATGAGACCGGAAAGTAGAAGATTAGAGATCTCTATCGAGGCTAAAAGCAGTATAAATGAGAGGAGATTGTAGAATACGGTGGATTTACTAACGTAGTGTTTCTCCACCACCACACCGAAGATCAATACAACAAGTACTCCGCCTACGGCGGCCTGATAAGAATTTAACAGGGGCATCTCTCTGCGTTCCTAATAAAATCGTGATATTTAAAACCTCAAATCTTTAAGAGGAAAATCACTAACTTTTAGTACACCTAATCCAAATGACCCGTTCAGAGAGTGTTGCTCCTCATGAAAGTCGAAGACCTAGATATACCGGAAGACGCCAAAGAAGTGATCCGAAACGAGGGGATAGAAGAGCTTTATCCTCCGCAAGAAGAAGGTGTAGACGATGTTTTGAACGGAAACAACTGCGTTTTCGCTTATCCGACCGCTAGTGGAAAATCACTCTTGGCTTATCTCGGTATAATAAAACGGGTCATGGAAGAAGGCGGTAAAGCTCTTTACATAGTTCCGCTGAGAGCACTCGCGTCTGAAAAACTGGACGAGCTGAGAAGATTTGAGCAGCTCGGTATAAAAGTGGGTCTATCCATGGGGAATTACGACAATCCTGATCCAACTTTGAAGGAGAACGACGTGATAATAGCGACGTCGGAGAAAGCCGATTCTCTACT
>JAFDTP010000140.1 GCA_019594195.1 Thermoplasmata archaeon | reverse complement strand
GTAAAAATGAAGGCGGGTCCGGAGGAGGAGAAAAGAGTAAGCGCCTTGCAAGCAAACCATACTCTTTAACTCCCCCAAGACCCAGTGATGATAAATTTGAAAGCGCCCCGGACGGGATTTGAACCCGCGTCGCAGCCTCGACAGGGCCACATGATGGGCCACTACACTACCAGGGCATTTCGGGAAATACCAAAAGAGATGAAATATTAAAGTCTTACTGTTCATTTTCCCGAAATACTTCCAAAGATATAAAACTATCTGTTCTATTTCTTTCTAATCAAACATGAATCCTTTCCTAAAATTGATGAGGCCTTTGAACTGTCTGATATCTTCCTTTAGCATCCCGATCGTTATGATCACCCTTTTTGGTCTGGATCTAGGGTCTTATCAGATGTGGATATACACGGCCGTTGGTATGTCCGTAGTATTTTTCTTTACGGCGGCAGGTAACACTCTTAATGACTATATGGATAGAGAAACCGATGAGATCAATCATCCTGACAGGCCGATCCCCTCTGGTAAAATAAGTCCAGAAACTGCCTTGATATATTCAGCTTCGATGTTTGGTATAGGTTTGATCATATCTTTTCTTTTGGAAAGATGGGTCCCGCAGGTAATAGTGATGTCAGCTATAGCCTTGATGATAGTTTATGAGGTCAGATTCAAGAACGAAGGATTGATCGGAAACATCATCATTTCCGCTCTCACCGGGATGGTTTTCG
The DNA here is from genome assembly GCA_019594195.1 of Thermoplasmata archaeon. The sequence goes on along the minus strand of JAFDTP010000140.1, from coordinate 2,800 downwards.
TTTTTGGAGGCTCTATCTATGAAAGACTTTATCTACCCTCTTTACTCGGACTCCTAGCATTCATGGCGACGGTCGGACGTGAGATCATAAAGGACATTCAAGACCTTAAGGGCGATCTGAACAGAAATACTTTTCCGATGAGAGTAGGTCCTGAAAAGGCGGAGCTGACGGCCTCGATCTTTGTGATAGGTGGTGTTTTGTTATCACCCTTACCATACCTCTTGGGATTTTTATCCATATTTTATCTATTTGTTGTGCTCGTAGCCGATGCAATATTTATATATTCCCTCCTATTACTTAGCTCTGCAAAGAGATCACAAAAGTTCCTCAAGTTGGCCATGGTTGTAGCTTTGGTGGCCTTTCTTACAGGAGGATTAACATGAAAGTGCTTGATTACATACTCGAAAGATCAGAAAATGAAACACTTCATATGGGCCTTATTGATCCAGATGAGCAGAGCCCTGAGGAGTCGGGAAAGTTGGCATCTGCTCTCGAAGAAGTAGGTACTGATGCCATCATGGTCGGCGGATCGACCGGTATCACTCAAGTAGACCTAGATATGACTGTGAAAGAGATGAAAAAAGTCACGGATTTACCTATTATACATTTTCCTACTGAAGCGGGGGCGATCTCTCCGCATGTTGATGCTATCTACTTCATGAGTATGCTGAATTCTAAAGACCTGAATAAGGTTATAGGCGAACAGGTCGTCGGTGCACCCTATATCAAAGAGATGAATATACAGACTTTACCCATGGGTTATGTTGTCATTGAACCGGGCATGACCGTTGGAGAGGTCGGTAAAGCTGACTTGATCCCCAGGGACGATCCTCAAGCGGCTGTTAATTTTGGATTGGCAGCACAATATTTTGGAATGGAACTTTTTTATTTAGAGGCGGGTTCTGGGGCTCCTGATCCCGTACCTGTCGATATGATAAAAGCCTGTGACGAAAGTATAGACATACCTTTGATAGTCGGTGGTGGTATCAGAGAGCCTGAACAGGCGAGGAAAATAGCCGAAGCCGGAGCAGATGTTATAGTAACAGGTACAGTTTTGGAGGAATCTTCAAATATCAATCAAAAACTTAAAAAACTAATCAGGGCGATTAAAGAGGTATAGAAGTGAAATCTATACATGGATGATACTGTTCTGATTTCGGATAAAGGGTCAAAATCCCTTTTCTTCAGGTTGCCTAGTCTAAAGATTCAGGTAATTATTATAGCTATTCTTTCGTCTTTATTTATCCTGGATTTGTCTTTAACAACTTCAACTTATCTTTTCTTAGTCTTTGTAATCTTTCTTCCAAACCTCTTTTCCGTTTTCTTACTTCCTATTTTGAGAACTTACAAAGTAAATATGAGGTTTCGACATTCTGGCATCATAGTCATAGTGTCGATGATTTCTACACTGATCATGTATTTCATATCGAGCTTTATAGGTGTTGATTTTCAGCGAGCAGTTCTTATATCTGTAGCTTATCCGATCTCTTTCAGATATTTGGGCATAATAGGTGCCTTTCAGCACGATCCTAGAAGAGCATTTCTCCCTTCCCTTATCCAATCTTTATTACCACTCCCTTTTTTCCTTATATTTTACGATCTGAACGTATTGAACTTATCCAGCTATCTGATCTCACTCCTGATCGGGGTGGCTCTAGTTTTGATCCTGATCCCATTCATCAATCGGCCGTTTAAGAAGGATTTTGGTAAGCCGACTCTTGAAGTAACTAATATTTTGTTCAAGACCATACTAGGTCAGAAAGGCGGTAAAAGCGAACTAGAAGATTTTTTTGGTGATAATTCGATCATGGCTGATTTGGATTTTACTATATATTCATTTAGATCTAGATCTGATAAGAAAAACACGGCACTTTTCGTTATACCGGGCTTTCATCCTGGTCCGTTGAGAGGCCTAGGCGGTTCGAGGATCGCGGAGATATTGTCTGAGAGTATAGGATCTCACGGAGAGGTATTTACATTCCATGCTCCATCAACGCAGATTCTTAACCCTGTCAGTGAGGAGGGATGTGAAGAGCTAGTTTTGTCTATCAAAACTCTCCTTGATGATTTGGACTATACGGAAAAAGCGACACCGTTCATAAGAAAAAAAGAAGAGGGTATAGTAGGTGCCCAGCGTTTTCAAGATGATGTGTTCGCAAACATTTCTTTTTATCCTAAGCCAGCAGAAGATGTCCATGCATCGGTAGGACGCATAATCTCTGATAAAGGAGGTGATCATGATCTATCAGTGGTCGGAGTCGTGGACTCTCATAATTCTGGAGAAAAGAGAGTGAGCACCGTATTTTATCCTACTAGTAATGCAAAAATGATAATCGATCTAGCTGAAGAGACATTGAAGAGTGTTCGCGAGGCAGAGGAAGGAAATCTACGCATGGGTATAGCTTCTAGAAAAGATTATGATAAAGAAGATGTAGGTATAGCTGGAGAGGGGATAAAAGTTTCTGTAATTGAAGTGAACGGACAGAAAAGTGCCCAAGTTTTGATCGATGCGAATAACATGGAGAAAGGACTGAGAGGAGAGATACAAGAAGGTATCGAGGATCTTGTGGATATCTCAGAGTTTCATACAACAGACACACATCAAGTGAACACCTTACTTCACAGTCATCAGCCTCTTGGTGCGAAGATCACCAAGGAGCGATTGATCAAAGATATCCGTGAGTTATTGGAAGAGGCGATTTTAGATTTGGAACCTGTAGAAGTATCTGTTGAAGGCGGAACGTTGAAGGATATGGAGTTGATGGGACCGATAAATACGGATCGGATAAATGCGGTATCT
>JAFDTP010000141.1 GCA_019594195.1 Thermoplasmata archaeon | reverse complement strand
TCAGATAGAGATATAGAGTGGATAGAGATCGAAAAGAGTGAACCGGTCAGAGAACTCGAGACACTTTTGGACTCGATGCTCCATGATCTTTTTTCCTATATTTTGAACTTTCAAATCAGAAGCGCGCTTCGAATAATCACTTAGGTCGGAAAAAAGATCATTGAGCATAAGGTCCAAAAGAGTCTCGAGTTCTCTGACCGGTTCGGTTTTTTCGATCTCTATCCACTCTATCTCTCTATCTGAAAGGTAAGGTACTACATCTTCGTCAGTCTCCTCTCTGACTTCAATGTGCTCGATATCTAGATTGTAACATACTTCCACCAAAGTTTCGAAAGAGTTTCCAGGTGATGCTGTCATGCCCAAAAATTGCATCTTGTCTCTGCAGGCTTTAGCTATCTCGCCGTAGGCGTAATCTCCTGTTGCTCTGTGAGCTTCGTCGAATATCATCAAGCCGATAGAGGAGATAGGAAGTTCGTGCAGATCGTTGTTTACGACCTGTGGAGTCGCTATGTAGACCCTGTGGTCATCATCCCATATATCTTCCCTTTCCTTAGGAGTGTATAATTCTCCGGTGACTAAAACCACGTCTTCATCTTCAAGCGCGGTGATTTCCAATAAGAGGTCTCTGTGCTGACTGCACAAAGGACGACTAGGAGCCATCATCACGACCTTCTCTTTCTTTTCGAGTACATCACAGGTCAGATAGACAGCGATAATGGTCTTTCCTAATCCCGTTGGAAGAACGACCAGCGAGTTTTTATCCTTGATCTCTTCGAAGATATCTATTTGATATCTTCTTTCTTCGATGGAATCTTGATCGAGGAGTGAGAGGGATCGTGACATCCCTAGTAGATGTGGAAAAAAGGCTAATAACTTTTTCGTAGATCAACGTTTCCAGTATTTAGACGGGAAGTACTTGTGGGCTATTATGGAAGCCACAACAGCACCCACAATATTGAACATCATATCGTAAACGGTATCCTGAAGACTGTACTGCATGTTGGTACCCAATAATTGATCGGCGAAAAATTCGAATATCTCCCAGACCACACCAGTGGCTAAGATAAAAAGGAGCATGACCGCCGGTACGATACTAGGAGGTATGTATATGGAATCGGAGAGCTCGTCGATGGTAAGGAGTATGGTGAAACCGAGTACGCTTATGAGAGCACCGGAAAGAAAGTGAGTAAAGTTGTCCCACCACCAAACGTGATCGTAATAACCTCTGACTCCTCCTAAAACATGGAAGAATAGAGCGGCTGTTATCCATAGATTCAGAAGAGGAGGTACGACGATATTCATGTTCCTTGTGAAGAGGTATGGTATCATGGTTACAGCGAAAGATAAGATCGCGGAGAAGAACCACCTCGCATTGCCTTCGTAGATAGCGTACATAGCGAATAACAAGATGACTGCCTGCAACACCCTCGATAGTGAAGGCGCCCAACCATGGCCTTTTTCACCAAATCCGGAAAACAATAGATCCATCGCTTCCTTTTGAGTTTCTTCCGGAGATATCTTTTCTTCAGAATAAAAGCTTTTGATCGATTCGTGTTGAGATGTTCTCAGGTAGTTTCTCAAAAGCACACCGATCAAGGCACTCCCGAATGCGATAAAGATCAGATCGATCATCAGATCGTAATTGCTAGTTAAAAAATTCGTACCGAAATACTGGTCACTCATGAATTCACCGATCCCTAGTAACGCTCCGCTAGCCAAGGAAAATATAACAACGAAAAAGATCCCAAAATTGACATCCGCCTGAAAAGAAGTGTGATGGTGCATGTTGAACATCAAGATGAATCCCAGTGTAGGGCTGAGTAAGACGAAAGCGATATCAACACCAAACAATGTACTTTCAAGGGAGGAAGATATACCGCTCATGCCGAGGAAAAGCGGGAATAATAGCAATCCGATGAGTTCGATCTTAAGGATAGGGACATCATCTACCTTAGCGACTCCTAGCATAAGAGCAAATGAGATAAGGCCTAAAGAAAGCCAGAATATATCGAACCTTCTTAAAGAAAGAGCTAATCCGACGAGACCCAAAAGAACGAAAAGACTCGGTGCGAACTTTTGATATCTTATTCGGGGCATGGTGTGATTTTGAAATACTAATTGGTATTTATAACCCACTCTCACTTCTTGAAGCTTAAAAAAACTTCAATAAATCATATATACCGATTCCTTTTTGGAGGTTGATAGAAAATATGGACCCGCTACACCAAGGACTCCTTTGGTTCATACCAAGTACTCTCGTTCTGATCGCCATAGGTCTTATCATCTTCGACGAGGATAGAAAGATATCTATCAAGACCTTGAAAAATTCTCTTTGGGAGTCTAGAGGGGCCCTATTTTTGATGATACTTGTTGCTTTAGCTCTCCAGGTAGAGAATCTCATCCAAGATCAATACGAACCGGGATTCAGGGTAACAGAATGGTTCTATCAATTCGAAGGAATTTCACATATTGTCTGGTTGCAGCAGAACTTGAATCACGATGTTTTCATACACGCTTCTTCGATCTTCTACGTTCTTGGTCTTTCTTTTTTCCTAGCTTTTGTACCTCCTTTCTTGATATTGAGGAAGGAAACTGACGTCTTGAAAGACTTCTCAAAGGCTCTAGCGATAAATTACATGTTCTTGATACCGGGTTACCTGTTGATACATCTGGTCGTTACTTCATATCATGCTCCAGAAGTCGAAGCTTTACTTTATGATATACCGCAATACAACGCGCTTATCCAACTGACGAACAGACAGGTCAACTGTATGCCTAGCGGTCATACCAGCATACCGATGACCATCACGCTCTTTGCAATATTCAAACTCAAACTCAAACGTCTTTCCATCTTCGGCATAGTGTTCGTCATCCTCACGATATTTTCTATAATCTACCTGGGTGTTCACTGGTTGTTAGACATTCCCGCGGGTATGGCCGTCGCTTTGATAGCCTATTGGGGCGCAACTCGTGGAAAATTGGATTTCATCTTCGACAGGTTGATAGATCCTTTTGAAGATCTTACAAAAAAGATTCTAAAAAAATATCGATGAGGTTTTCGTGCCCAATAGTTAAGTATTAGCAATGATATATTTGTTTCAATAGATAGGTCTCTCCCTTTGAATAAATAAGGTCCTCTCAACCCAGTCTTTAAGAAGATAGCATGATTAAATATAGCACTCCCGTTCCCGGAGGCACGGAGTCCAAGATTCGATCCGCTATAACCTTTTGTGTAATCGTATCGTTAGTTCTATCTCTTTTTTCTGGAGTAACTGGAGTTGCTAACGCGCAGGAACGGTCGTCTGATCTTGTGGTCGAAGAAGGAGAAAAGCTCACGATAACGGGACCGGAGTTCGGATTGAAAGGTTCTGTGATCGTGAGGGAAGGCGCCACTTTGAATATAGTCGATACTGAATTCACGATCTATCAGGAATACGAGAGGCAG
>JAFDTP010000128.1 GCA_019594195.1 Thermoplasmata archaeon | reverse complement strand
GAAAAACTAAAAGAAAAAGAATCTAAGATCAGCGAGTTGGAAAACGAACTTGAAAGAGAAAAACAGATCAAAGATGAAAAACTAAAAGAAAAGGAATCTAAGATCAGCGAGTTAGAAAACGAACTTGAAAGAGAAAAACAGATCAAAGACGAAAAACTAAAAGAAAAAGAATCTAAGATCAGCGAGTTGGAAAACGAACTTGAAAATGCCGGTGAATCACCTGATGAAGAAATCGAGGAAAAAGATAGAAGGATAAAAGAATTGGAAGAAAATATCGATGACTTCAAAAAGGAGAAAAAACAGATCGAAAACAAATTTAAGATGGAAAAGAATAGACTTCGAAATACTATAAAATTAAAACAGGAGAGACTAGACCATCTTCAGGAAGAAAACAAAGAACTGAAAGACGAATTGGAAAAGCTGCGCTCTGTGGAGGGATCAACTGAAACAAACCATGTATCCAAAGAAAAAGCTATTGAAGAATTACAGAGTCTAAAAAATGTAGGACCCGAACTAGCAGATAGGATCTATGAAAGCGGTTATAAAGATATCGATGATCTAAAAGAAGCCTCCCAGGATGAACTTAGCGAGATAAAAGGTATGGGATCGGCATTATCAAAAAAAATCTATAAACAATTCCACGAAACCAAAGATTGAGCTTGAAAAAATCTCTTATCAAACAGAGATTAAAAACGTTCGATGAATCTTCAATTCAAGACCCTAAAACATTTTCAATCTCTTCTAATACTCCATCTTCATCAAAGGGTTTTATTATGTAACCTTCAGCCCCTTTTTTCATCGCCTCAGTTACTTTCTCGTTTTGTCCGACAGAGGTCACCATTATAACTTTTTGGTCTTCATCCATCTCTTTGATCTTTGAGAGGGCCTCTAAACCATCCATCTCTGGCATAATAACATCCATTGTTACAAGGTCGGGCTTGTGTTCCTTGACCATCTCCACCCCTTCTTTACCGTTTTCAGCCTCTCCGATCACTTCATATTTTGTAGATAACATGTCTTTCAGCATCTTTCGCATGAACTGCGTATCATCGACGACTAGCACTCTTTTTGGCATTGCGCAATCTCATTTAATTAGACATATTTATTATTTCTCATGTTTTTGGACTTAGAGTGATTCTTTTCTCTGCCCAAACATTTTTGCTAGTTTTCGATACGTGGGAAACTAATTTATATATGGAGTAGATTAGTAATTCAATATTATGGAAAACAAGCACGACAAAGCAACAAAAATCGAACTCAATGAAGACAATCTCTTTTTGCTCAGGGAGATTCTGGAAACTGCATCCCGCAAAGCTGCGGAATCCATATCAAAGATGATAGGAACACCTGTTGAAACGGAGATACTGAATATATATACCAATCCTTTGGAGCTAGTAGAAAAAGAATTTGATCAGGAGAACCTTGGCATTATACTTTATTCCGAGTTGAAAGAAGGAGAGGGCGGTATAACTCTCTTTGTGATGGATGAAGACAGTGCCATGACGCTCGCTCAAAAACTCCTCGGTCAAGGAGAGCAAGACGCTGGGAACTTCGGTGAACAAGAGAGGAGTGCATTAAGAGAAGTCGGCAACATACTATTAGGTAACTTCCTTGCTGAAGTCGGAGATTATTTTGATATACCTATACTGCATACACCGCCCGAATTAAAACATGACATGATCGGGGTATATTTGGAGAACCTTTTGAGTTACACCGAAGAGCTTGAAAAAAGTGCAATCATTTCTGAAGTCAAGCTTAAGGCAAAAGGTGTTGGAGTCAAAGGCAGATATATCCTTCTCCCTAGTGATAAGCTAACTGAAGACTTCATGGATAATCTCTTTTGAGATATAGATTTAGAACAGAGATCGATCCATGCTGTTTATGAGGTAATTCACATGACCGAAGAGATAGAGATAAGGATAGGAGAAATAGAAATAACAGATTCTAAAAAGATATTGACTGCCCGAGCTTTAGGTTCTTGTGTTGCAGTGGCCATGTTTGATCGAGAGAATGAAGTCGGAGGACTTGCCCATGTACTACTTGGTAAGGGAAACAGGAAAAAGGATGGAAAGACTTGTATGTATGCTGACAAGGCCGTGAAAAATTTAGAGAAAGGCATCCTTAAAAAAGGCGGAAAGAAAAGAAAATTAAAATCCAAAATAGCTGGAGGAGCTAGTATGTTTTCCTCTACATCCAGTGGTGAAGTCGGTCAAGATAATGTTAAAACAGTTATCGAAGAGTTAGAGAATCGGAACATCCCTATTGTGGGAAAACATACAGGTGGAACACATGCGAGGAACGTGAGATTCAAAGTCGGCTCGATGTCGATGAAGGTAGAGGTCAAGATCTGATTTTTAGTATCTTATGAGTCCACCTGTTCTTCAAAATCAAACTGTCCAACATTTATTAATAAAAACTCTTTAACGGTCTCCCGGCTAAAAAATTTGATCAACAGAGGTATAAAAAATGTCCAATGAAGATATCCTTGATTCAAAGGCGATCAGTTTGAAACCAATTCTATTATTTTATCGGAAAAAGAGGTGTTTAGGATGATAGAAGTGTTATGGCATCTTATAAGAGTTCTGATATATATCATAGTTTTCAGCGGGATATCATATCTAATATTTAGAAGATCATTGACATTTCCCATCTTAGTTTTAGTATATATTGTGGCTGGTTCTTTTTCTTTTATTTCAACCGTTTTTGCAGATTACACAGGATTAGATAGATTGGCAATCTATATACCGACGACCATCATATTCGCTAGCTTTTCTGCTTGGTATGTCAAGACATTCATAACTGATAGATTAGTACAGATACAGGAAGATGCAGAAAGGCTTGCAGAGGGCGATTTTGATCACGAACTCAACATAAGTAAAAACAAAGGTGAATTCGAAACTCTCATGGATCCGAGAAACGAACTCAGTGATATGGGTGATTCGTTCGAGAAGATGAAAAGAAATATTGAAAATTCCATAATGGAGATCCAATCCTCTATCATGCATTTCTCGGAAGGCGACCTAGAAAAGAGAGTAAACGTTAGTGAATTAAGTGGAGAATATAGAAGAACGGGTGTCTCCGTCAATAAAAGTCTAAAAGCTGTAAAGAACACTTTAGATAGTATTAAAATTACAATGGTAGGGCTCGCAGATGGTGATCTTGACAGAAAAGTGAACACCTCCAAATTGAATGGTGACTATAAAGAGATGGGTGAGTCAGTCAACAGAAGCATCGAAGCCGTACAGAACTCAATGGAAGAGATAACCATCATGATGGATAATCTTGCAAAAGGAAAACTAGAAGCGAGCATCGAAGATGAATCGATGAAGGGCCAATATAGAGAGATGGCCGTATCTGTCAATAGAAGCATGAAAACCGTTCAAGAATCGATGGAAGACATAAAAAGAGTTATGACTTCTCTTTCAGATGGTGAACTAGAGGTTGAGATCGATGAAAGCGATATGAAAGGTGATTATAGAGAGATGGCCGTTTCAGTCAATAAAAGCGTGAACGCCATCCAAAGCTCTATAGACCAGATAAATCAAGTGATGAAAAATCTAGCTGAAGGACGATTGGATGTCAAAATCAACACTTCTGAGCTTTCAGGTGAGTATAAAGAGATGGGTGAATCCGTGAACAGGACTTTAGAGTCCATAGAAAAATCCATCGAGCAGATAAAGAAAGTCATGGAATCCCTTGCAAGAGGAGAACTTGATAATGAAGTTGATACGGAAGATCTCGATGGAAAATATCTTGTCATAGGTAAGGCAGTTAACGATAGTATGAAAAATACTAGGGAAAATATAATGGAATTGAAAGAAGCGGTCGAGGAGTTGAGCAGGGCATCTGAAACAGTAGCGGCTTCTTCAGAAGAGTTGAGCTCTACCTCAGAGAATGTCACGGAGTCCGTACAAAAGATATCTCAAGGCACGTCAGAACAATCTCATATGGCTGAAGGACTTGCACGAACCATAGAGGACGGTGCGGCTAGCATGCAGGAGACATCCGCCTCAACGGAAGATATAGCCGCGTCAGCGGAAGAGGTCGCCGCACAGACTGATGAAGGTCAGAACAGTGCTGAGAAGGCATCAGAGGAAGTCAAAGAGTTGAAAGAGATCTTAGACATAACAGCGGAGAAAGTTCACAGATTGGACGAACAGTCTGACCAGATAGGAGAAGTGATCGATACCATATCCAATATAGCTGAACAGACGAACCTGCTAGCTCTTAACGCATCTATCGAGGCGGCGAGAGCTGGAAAGCATGGTGAAGGTTTCGCCGTCG
>JAFDTP010000048.1 GCA_019594195.1 Thermoplasmata archaeon | reverse complement strand
GGAACAAGATCGTGGAGAGGGCGAAGGAATTACTCTCATCCACCATCGAAGAGAGCAAAGTACCCACGGGCAACTTGACCGAGTCGGTAAGGCAGGAAGTTCAGATGGAAGTCTAAGAGACCGTCATCTGATATAGCATACACGTGAAAATCAGCTGGATCCAATCCCTCAAGATTTTTTGAGAAGAAAGATGACGAAGACACGACGTCTCTACCTTCGCTTATAGGATCTATAGAAGGAAGGACCACCACACCCTTTTCTTTATTATGAAGGAAACAGGGGAATCTCATGGCCGAACCGACCTCGTCTTTAATCTGAATGGCAGGGTGTTCATGACCCATGATCAAAATATCATCCCAGTCTATTCTTAAGTGGCCGTGCGTCAAAGTTATACCGTTGATATCCATCTTTTCATCGTAAAGAGGTACATCTTTTATCTTAGTATAGTTCTTGAGATAGTTGTCATGATTACCCTTTATCATGATCAGTGAAGAATCCTCCAACATGTGATCCATCATATCTAAAAGTTCACTGAAATCACGATCATCGCTCCTTCCAAAACTATGTTTAAAGTCACCGAGCACTACTATTGTCTCCGGATCGTACCTGTTCTTGATATCAAAAAGTCTATCTAATATCTTCTCTCTCTGGAGTTCGGGTAAAGAGATACCGTCTTCGCGCATGACCGATTCATAACCAAGATGAAAATCGGAAATTATAGCCAAGTTTTTAGGACTATATAAAGCACAATAGTTGGAACTTAGAATCAGACCGTCTTCGATCTCCACTTCGTTCATGGACTAAGCGATCAGTTCTTCGAACTCTTCACTCAATCCTTCAAATGCTGGCTCGTTCTGTGCCTTTTCTTTGAAGCCCTCATTGAGGTCTATAGCTCTCTTCATGAAGTTTTTGGCCTTCTTGGACTCGTCCTGCTGTGCGCTGACCAATGCCTTGTAATACCAGCCTTTAGCAGCGTTTTGATCCCTCTTCACAACTTCGTTGAAGCAGTCCATGGCTTTTTCGTATTCGCCCATATCGTGTAGTACCAATCCTTTATTAGACCAAGCCTCTAGATCATCATCATCTTCTTCGAGCGCATTATCGAAAGCATCAAGAGCATCTTCGTACCTCTCTAGATGATATAGACAAGCTCCTTTATTGTGCCAGAGGTCAACATCGTTTTCTCCAAGTTCGAACAACTTATTGTAGCTCTCCAATGCCTCCTCGAACCTACCTTCACCATAAAGCAGGCCTCCCTGCTCATAAAGCAAGTCCTTATTTTCTGGATCGATCTCAACTGCTTTTTCATAATAGCCTATATCGTCATCTTTTATATCATAAAGTTCCCTATAGGTCTGTTTAGCCTTTTCTATCTCATCCTGATTTTCCAATTCCTCCGCCTTTTTACGGAGAAGTTCAGTATTTTCCGGTTCGTGAGAAAGTAATCTATCTATCAGATCGAGATCGTCCGGGTTTTTATCTAGTAGTTCCTCGTACAATCTTTTTGCGAGAGAATCTTTTCCCTTTTCTTCCAATTTTTCCACTTGTTCTATGGCATCGGAAAGATTTTCACCAGATAGCTCGACAAGACTCTCGAAGGCCTCTTCATCTTCCGGTTCTAATGTCAGTATCTTTTCATAAGCCTTCATGGCCTTATCTAACTTACCCACGTTCTCAAAATGTTCGGCCTCCAGTTTCCAAAGATTGGGATCATCCGGGTTCTGCTTGACGAGTTTATGTATCTCCGAAATGTTTTCAGCATCATCATCTAGCATTTCTTTGAATGTCTGCATAGCTCTTGAATCCCATCCCAATATCCTGAAAGCCTTAGCTTTATTCAACTTCGCCTGCTCATTCCCAGGATCTTTTCTCAAAACGTCCTCAAAACACTCTAAAGCGTATTCGTTCATCTCGTCCATGCTGAGATAAGCCTGGCCTTTTTTAAGGAGCGAATTGACATTGCTTGGATCTCTATTCAACGCCTTTTCGAAACATTGAACAGCTTTTTTATTCTCTCCTCTTCGGAAGAGTCTTTCTCCGATCTCGTTCATCTTCTCTGAGATGTACCTGGTATCGCCGACTTTACCCTCTTTCTCGATCAAAAAGTCCAATAGATCCATCAACTCATCAACTGAAGGTGATTGAGCGGCGTTATCGAGCTCTTCTAATTTTCCTTCGATTTTCTTCTTGACTTTGTCTTCATTCAAACCAAAAGGCAATTTGGATCCCCGCTGTGAATTTATTTCGTCTTTTAGAACGTCGAAACCTAATATAAAATCTTCGGTTCTTCAACCTATATCCAGCCTTTTTCCTATTTCTTTATCCATCGTTTCTAGAAATCCATCGATCTTTTCTTTGCTTATCGTCGCCCCGGCTGCGATATCGTGTCCGCCACCCTGTCCATCTGCAGCTTCTGCTAATTCAGAACAGAGTTCTCCTAGGTCCAATCCATTTTCGACCATCTTTTTTGACGCTCTGGCAGAAATATCCACTTCGTCTTCGACTTCGGATAAGCCAAATACGGGTCTGCTCTGGTCCAAAAAGTAAAGCATCCCGATACCCGCCAATTCTCCTTTCATGGTCTTTTTATCTTCATAAAAGTACTGTAAGTTCTCCTTTTTCTCGATCTTGTTATCCAGGTTTTTTAACTTATCTACCATTTCCTTCCTGTAGCGGTCTCTTATTCTCTCGGCCTTTTTGAATGCACTCTCATCGCCGAGACACAGAGAAAGACCTAGGCCTGGACGATCGTTCCTTGCGCAGGAATTTAAAAGTTTATAGAGTTTATCTATATCTAGACCGTTTTTCTTGGAAACATAATGTGTACCATAGATGGATTCAATAACGTGTGCGGGAACATCTTTTTTGAGAAGGGATAACATCAATAGACTGTTAAGCTTCCTTTTATGCTCTGAACTAACCGAATCTAGGCTGGCTCCAGGATCTATACCTATCTTTTCGAGCATTTCGTGGATCACTTTCTTTTCTCCACTTATACCCGGGAAGTATGGATCGCATGATTTTACCAGCGCGTCAAGAACTGTCTTTCCGTCAATGAAAAGCATATCGGTCTTTTCGATTTGGTCCCGCTCTATAGCTTCCGCTACTAATTCTCGATTCGATCCAGTAAAACCGCCTAAAGCCTGCTTATCAGCCGAAGCCCCAGCAAGACCATAGATAGCCTCATCCCAGTTCGCATCATCCTGTATGACAACCATCAACAGAGTCAGTGTGCCTCCACTGATCTCCTGTGAACCATCTATTCCGTGATCGTGAGGATTTATGAACACCTTATCCTCCTCATCCGGGACTTTGGCATCATCCTTTATGTCGTGATGATCCAGTACTATTACGGGTTCATCCAATTCAGCGATCCGTGCGAGATAACTGTTGCCGATATCTGTAAATATTATCGGATATCCTTCCGGTATCTTTTCGGGAAAAGAATCTTCGAACGTGGTGTGAAAACCTTTTTGGTATCTCATCAGCGTTCTAGCCAGGACTGCAGCTGAAGAGATACCGTCTGCGTCGTAATGAGTTATGATCCTGAACTTCTCATCATCCTCTAAAATCGAGATAGCGTCCCTCAATTTTTTTTCAAGATCCTCGGGAATGTCCAACAAATCCCCTTCCTCTCCCTTAAATCTTTTATTGGGTCAATATCTCGGCCTTATCCATGGAGTATCTCCAATCTTCGTCCATCTCACCCTGTTCTTTGTAATATTTTACGAGTCTCCTGATCTTCGACTCAACAAGACGCAGCGATCTTTGATTGGATTTATCTTTGGGGTTTTCTTCCAAATGGTCTTTAAGATTGACGGCTTTCTCCATAAGAGATAAAAGATCTTCCGGAACCTCCGGACCGAGATCATTATCCTCGATAACGTCTGTGACGCTATCACCGATAGCGAGTTCTACATCGGGTACACCGTACTGATCCCTGAGTATGACACCTATCTCACTGGCAGTTTCACCCTGTCTGGCTAGATCTACGATCAATTCCTTTATTTCGTCTTCCTCGAGCGGCACCCATTCGGGATTCTCCTCTAGGTTCGGTCTGGTCGAACCTGACTGGCCTTTTTTTGGGCTATGCATCCTTGACATGTTTTTAACCTCCAAATTACAAATAATGTACTTAAAGTATAGCTTGGATTCAGTTCATATGACTTCTATTACTTAAAAGTGACTATCCCGATCTCTTGATACGCACCTTCTTATCATCGCTTTATCTTATCTCTTACCTCTTCTACTTTTTTATCTAGGTCCTTTAACTTGATGTTATTTTTTTTAGCGACGAGAAGCATAGCCGTGATTATCTCTATGTTCAGTCTATCCTGCAGATCGTTGACTTCGGACATCACTTCCTGTTTCGAGAGACTGCTGTTATCGACCATCTCCGATAACAATCCTGAAAATAGGTCTTTTCTTTTTTCTTCAAGTATATCTTTAGATGGTTCAAAACCTATAGGTATATCGATCTCATCATAATCAAAATCAGCTTCTATAAGGCCATCATCGACCTTTATCAAGCCGGAGTTCATAGCTCTATCTTTAAGTTTCCTAGCCTCTTCCGAAGTGAACCATTCCAAATCCACTGATTGTGTGTAGATAAAATCCTCCTCTTTGACGCTAGAGCCTTCTCTTTGGAATAGAAAAGCTAGAGCTTTTTTCAATTCCTCTGAAATCTTACCGCCTCCTGATACTTCAAGATGAATTCCTTAAGATTTTCATGTTGAACATAGTCTATCTTTCCGAGAGGGATACCTCCTACATAAAGTTCATAGTCCCTGTAAGGCATCTTTCTCAGTCCCTTTTCATCGAACCCGTTTTTAGACAGATCGTTGAATATCACTTTGTCGATCCCCTGATCGATACAAGAGTCCGTCAGATCTTTAGCTCCCATCTGTCTGATCCGCTCTGAGGGAGAAACGACCCCGTCATCGTAATCAACGCACAGTACGAGTTCATCACTAAGATCCACAGACTTTTCGATCTCTTTAAAAGATGTAAGTGTCTTTGTGGAGAGAACGGCCTTGTCAGCACCTGCGATGAACGCGTCAGTCATACTTTCAGATGTTCTAGCCCCGATATCCGCCCATACGCGTTTCATCGTGCTGGCCTTCCGGATTATCTCAGTTTGCGGCCTATTATGCTCGATCCCGTCTATATCGAGAAAATATATCTTTTCATAATCTGACAGCTTCTCAAAAGCCTCTCTTAGAGAGACATTGATACCATCATAGGAGATGGCCCGATAGGCGCCGTCCTCAACGATCACCAATCTGTTATCTTTGAAAGATAGGGAAGGCATTACGTCCATAGACATAAAGTGTAATTTTTTTGGTCCTTAATAAAAGAATTGATAGAATCCGTTGGTCAACGACAATTTTTTATATAGTGGCCGGAGATGGATTCATGATGATCACGATAATCGGTTCTGCTCACGTTTTCGATATATCTGACAGGATCGAAAGAGAGATAAGGTCTAGGTCTCCTTCCGTAGTAGCTGTAGAGTTGGATAGAGCCAGATACGAGGGACTGAAGAGTAAAAAAGGCGGTAAAACCCGTGGTCTACCGTTGATATATCGCCTTCTTCAAATAGTTCAACAACGTATCGCAGAAAAATTTGGAGTTCAAGTTGGTCAGGAAATGCTGACTGCGGTGGATACGGCTAGAGAGATCAACGCTAAGGTCGCTTTTATCGATCTTCCGGCCCAAGAAGTGCTCAACCGGTTGATGAATGAGATGAGCTTCAAAGAGAAGATCAAATTATTGGTTGGAGGGGTCATAGGACTTTTTACCAGCAAAGAAAGGATAGAGAAAGAAGTCGAAAATTACAGTTCCGGGAATACTGGTCAGGGATTCACCGTTTCTTTAGAAGAACAGATGCCCGCCCTATCTAGGATATTGATAGACGACAGAAATAGATTCATGGCCAGGAACCTTGAAAAGCTGGAGGACAGATTCGATTCTGTCGTAGCGGTTGTGGGAGACGGTCATGTTCCCGGTCTTAAAAGGGAATTGAGCGGTAGAGAACTCGAGATCTTGAGGTTGAAGGATGTCATGGGTGAAATCGACGAAAAGAGCGGAGTTAAAAGTGATGAACAAAAAGATAAAAATTCTGAAGTTACCTTCTCTGTGGAATATGAAGTAGATTGAGATGGAGTCAACTTTTTTGTTTATTGATATCAATATCTTTTATTATCTTTAGATGAATATACTTTTTGCTTTTTCTGATAAGGCTGCTTATAGCCACTGTCTTGAACATATCGTACTTTCCTCCGCTTTTGATCATCCGCGCTATCAACCAATACGGCACTGCCCCATATACCGATAGTATATTGCCCGCCTATCGAAATGTATGTTATCAAGTCCTCAAAGCCGAAGGGGTCCTCCAGATCTCTTATATATTCTAGGTCTTCTTCACAAAGCTCGCAGAATTCATCAGGGGGGGCTTCGTCCATATCCTCCCTGATTTCCACCGACCCGGCCATCACACATTCTCCCGCACTCTCGTCACAGTGGTTGGGGTATTCATGATCTTCATGATCACTCTCATAGTTGAGTCCGACCAAAGAAAGCAAGTGACCGAATTCATGTATAAGGACAGGGCCTTCGACATCTCCGGGTTCTAGAGCGCTATTATCCTCTATATCGCTTATCACGCTGTTGAAGATGACTATCTGTTCGGGTCTTTGTGAAAGCCCCAACACATCCTTGTTCTCCTCCCAAACCCCGTCAAGATATAAGACATGGATAGGTATTTTATTGCCTCCTCTTTCATGATCTTGATACTCTTCTTTCAGCCGAGAGATATCGTTGCTGTCATAGGATGCACTTTTCTCTTCGATACTTATCTGATCATCTATAACACTCTCGACGCTCTCCTTGTCGGTGTATTCCTCGACCTTCTCTTCCAATTTCATCACAGCTGTCTCGTCCGGCTCTTGGCCCCTCATATAATCATACTCTATGACGACCTCGGAATATCGATCGTTTTCAAGATACATCTGAGAATACTCGTAAGGTTGATAGAGATCACCTGTTTCTTTGACATAAGCTGGTAAAAAAGAATACGTTACCAATGCAGTGACTACAACGAGTACCCAGATAACGACCAATAGATAATACTTTTTAGACATGCACAGATGGTATTATGGAGTCAACTGTTATTTGTAATTAACTTTTATTCGACCTCTTGCTCTTTCAGTTCCTCGTATGCGGTCGCAGCGGCTTCAGAACCCTGGCCAGCGGCGGTGATAGCCTGTTTAAGCGGTGAATCGATCACATCGCCGGCGGCGTATATCCCTGATGTAGCGGTCCTCCTCTCTTCATCTGTCTTTATATAGCCGCCTTCAGTCATCTCTATATCATGATCCTCAGCTAGCCCGGAGTTGGGTATAGAGCCTATCTCTATGAAAAGACCGTCCATATCTATCCTCTCAGAATTGTCGAGCTTTACCGCTTCGAGCCTATCTTCGCCTATCAATCTTTCAACATTGACTTCGAACACAGGTTCAATATTATCCCTCTGTTCGATCTCTTTTATCCTTATGGGCTCAGGTCTGAAGAATTCATCTCTTCGATATAGTATATACACCTTTTCAGCATGATCGGATAATAGTAGGCTAGAAGCTAATGCGGCATCTCCTCCTCCAACGACCCCCACCGTTTTATCTTCGTAAAACGCAGCGTCGCAGGTCGCGCAGTAACTCACACCTTTCCCTTTGAATTCATCCTCCCTTTCGAGTCCGAGTCTACGTCTTTCCTGGCCAGTAGCGAGGATCACCTTTTTCGCCTCATACTCTCCTCTTCTTGCCTCGATCTTAAAGTTCAGATCCTCACCCTCTATCCCGGTGACTTCATCATAGATCACTTCGACACCGAGATCTTTTACCTGCTCTTCCATCTTGCTCGAAAGCTGCATACCACTTATACTTTTAAACCCCGGATAGTTACAAACATCAGGGGCTTCGGAGATAAGACCACCAGGCATCTCTCCGATCTGGATCGTATCGAGATTATATCTCGCTGAATATATAGCAGCGGTGTATCCAGCAGGGCCGGTGCCCACTATGAGAACATCGTACATCTTATCGACAGAGAAAATTTGAAAGTGTGATTAATAATTTTGGTACATATCTGCAAAAGCGGATACCCATCCTTATATAATACGTTAGAATTAACAAAAACGGTGTTTCGATGAGTGGTAAAAAAGATGACCTAGTGATATCCATAGGAGGATCCATACTCCTGCCAGAGGATGAAAGCATATCGAGACTTAAAGAGCTTGCTGAGATGCTTCAGGAAAACACAGAAGAAAAAGACCTATATCTCGTCGTTGGAGGGGGGAGAACAGCCCGGCAGTACATCGATTGGGGTAGAAGATTAGGTGCGGACGAAGCTAGTCTTGACGAATTGGGCATTGAGACATCTAGACTTAACGCTCGACTTCTTATCATAGCTCTCGAAGGTGATGTTTATCCAGTCCCTGCAGAAAAATTCGATGAAGCTATATCAGCCGGCAATCATTATCCTATGGTGACCATGGGAGGAACACATCCAGGGCATACAACAGACGCTGTTGCGGCGATGTTGGCCGAAAGGCTCAACGCCGACAAGATGATAAACGCGACTTCAGTAGACGGGGTCTACACTGACGATCCGAAAACAGATAAAAATGCAGAGAAACTAGGAGTTCTTGATTATGACGAATTGATCGATATAGTAACGAAGGAGGAGCACGGAGCCGGGCCCAATGTGGTAATCGATCCATTAGCCGCTAAGATAATAAAAAGAGCTAAGATAAAGACCTATATATTAGACGGTAACGATCTAGCGTCATTTGAAAAGGCCATTCAGGAAGAGGAATTCGTCGGTAGTATCATAGGTCCTTGATTGAAAGATATAGTATATGACCTAAAGATAGGAAAATATTCTATATAGTCTAAATAGATTATACAGAAAAACCTAATATAGTTCGTCTAGATTCCAAATTCTGTATGCTAGGACTCACTACTTTAGCCGTTGCGATTCTTGTAGCCGGACTCGGTTCGGGTCTATACATGGCATGGAATATAGGAGCGAACGATCTAGCGAATTCGATGGGTCCGGCTGTCGGTTCTGGTGCGATCAGCCACAAACAAGCGGTGGTCATCGCTTCATTGCTCACAGTGACCGGTGCAATCCTCGCAGGAGAACACGTCACTTCGACCGTACAAGTCGGTATTTTCGATACGGAGGCTGTACTAGAATCGGAAGGGGCCAACATACTATCTCTCGGCGCACTGTCGGCCATAACTGCAGCGGGGCTATGGATAACCGTAGCAACTTGGAAATCACTACCGATATCTACATCCCATTCTATAGTAGGAGGGATGTTAGGATATGGACTACTTATAGGTGGTATGGGTATCATATCTTGGAGTACATTGGGTAGGATAGTAGTGAGTTGGGTGACTTCGCCGATCTTCGGAGCGATCACCGCATTCATAGTTTTCAAACTCATAGTTAAGTTGATCTTCAATTCTGAAGAGCCGTTCAAAACTGCAAAAAGATCGGTCCCCATCATCTTAGGTATCACTATCTTCGTGATATCTCTATCACTTTTATACAATACAGCCCTATCCGAGAGACTCTTCGGAGAAAAACTTGATCTTTTGAGAGCGATGTTCTATTCGATATTCCCTGCTGTAATACTGGGCTACTTAGGTAAGTACCCTATGATGAAAGGTGTAGAAAAGGAGAACGGCTTTGAAGACGTTGAACACGTGTTCAAAAGGTTACAGCTGCTCACCGCTTGCTATATCGCATTTTCATTCGGAGCAAACAACGTAGGAAATGCTGTCGGACCGATCGTTTTGATAATTCAGAACACTTTTGGAAATTCAGGATTGCCTTTCTTTCTTAGAAACGAGATACTTCTCTTGGTAGGTGGAGGAGGACTAGCATTGGGTATATCCACATGGGGATACAAAGTCATAAAAACCATCGGTTTCAAGTTGACCAGCCTGACCAATACTAGAGGTTTTTCTGTTTCATTCGGAGGCGCTACTACTATGTTGGTCGCATCTATGGTCGGTATGCCGATATCTACCAGTCACACCGTCGTAGGTGCCGTACTAGGGGTCGGGTTCGCTAGAGGTGTTGAAGCCCTCGACCTATCGGTCATCAAGCGCATCGTGATCTCATGGCTTATAACTGTGCCTATAGCCGCCACAACATCAGTAGTTTTATACACCGTGATGACTCAATTCGTCTGATCCTTGGATAAATTTAAAATCAAATAAATAAGATGGTGGAATATATGACGGGAAAATTTAGAAGATCAAGCATAGAAAATGCAGTTATCGACTCTCCATTCGAAGGACTGAACAAGCATTCTAAACTTATCAAAAAGGCGATAAGGGAGTTGAAGAAAGGTGTCTATCACTACAGTGAAGGCGAATTCGAAGAGGCTCAGGAATGTTTCAATAAAGTTTCAAAAATAGAACACAAGGCGGACAAGATAAAGATACAGATAAGGGAGAACCTGCCCAAGTTCATCTTCATGCCGATCACTAGGGACGATTTCTTAACTCTATTAAAAGAAGCTGATTCAATACTCGATTACGCCGAAGACGTGAGCGTTCTACTCCCGATGAGAGAAGAAGAGATACCCGAAAAAGTAAAAGGTGATTTCAAAGATTTCTCAGAGAAGGTATTCGAATCTGTAGAACAGTTCGAGGAGATGATGAACATATTCTCTAAACTTTTGAAATCCTCTTTCGGAAAAAAGCCTAAAGAAAGAGCTAGAGAGCTCCAGAAAGAGCTCAGTGAAAGAGAGCACGAGGCAGACAAGATAGAAAAAAAGATTTCTAAAGCGATGTTCAATTATGAGAAAGAACCTCTAACGGCAGTTCATCTTTTAAAGGTCGTGGATAGGATGGACTCTATTGCGGACCACGCGGAGAACGTCGGAGATATGATAGACTCCATACTCGAATCGAAGTGAAAAACCATTTTCCCTGTTTTTCGTTTTTTTCTAAATATTTAGAAAAAATTCTAAATATATGGAATTATATAACGAACTATGCCCGAATCTAGAAAGGTCCAAATCACTGGAGGTTCCACATATATAGTTTCACTGCCGAAAGATTGGGTAAAACAGAAGGAGATACAGGCTGGAGATTCTCTTATCCTCTATCCAAGAAAAGATGGCTCTATCGTCGTAAGCCCGGAAAGAGAATATGAGAAAAAGGCCAACATAAAGGAAGTAGATATCACCGATAAAGACCAGGACTCTCTTATCCGGGAACTTATCGGCATATATATGGCAGGGTACTCAAAGATCGAACTCCGCGCCGAAGCTAGTATCGAACCCGATTTGAGACGGGCTATAATGGAATTCACCCGCATGGTCATCGGACCAGAAGTCATAGAAGAATCGGACAAGAGGGTCATACTGAAAGACCTGATCGATCCTTCTGAATTCTCACAGAAGAAGGGTCTTAAGAGGATGTATCTTATAGTCAAGAACATGCACAAAGACGCTATCGAATCTTTCAAAGAAGGAGACAAAGGTCTAGCCCGTGACATAATACAGAGAGATAAAGACGTAGATCGATTATTTTGGATGATAACAAAACATTACAACATGCTGCTCTCAAATCCTCGATTGGTAGAGACTTTAGATATAAGGACTGAGAGAAGTCTTAGCTATATGCTCGTTTCTAGATCTATGGAACGTATAGGGGATCACGCTGTCAGGATAGCTGAAAACGTCTTGAACCTTGAAAACGGATTTGAGGGTTCTTTAAAAGAAGAGATCATAGAGGAGAGCGAAATGGCTATGGATATACTAGCTAAGTCCTCAGACGCCTTTTTCGATGAAAATCTAAAAGGGTTGAATAGAGCCATAGAGATGCGGGATGATCTCTTGAAAAAAAATGACGAATTGATGAACCAGATAAAACAGGAGAAGAAGGAGAACGTGACACCTCTATCATACATAATCGAAAGTATATCCAGGACAGGTTCCTACGCAACAGACATCTCAGAGATCGGGATAAATTACATGATGTCGAAGTGAGATTTCTGATCTTTCAATCGCCATCTTCAAAAATATCCTCAAAATAACTGTTCATCTTATCTTCAGTGATGAATATGTGTATGATCTTTAAACCGATCAAAGTGAATATCAAAGCGGAA
This sequence comes from Thermoplasmata archaeon, assembly GCA_019594195.1. The sequence continues at coordinate 1,288 of JAFDTP010000048.1, read as the reverse complement.
ATAAATGATATCCAATTATTAATATAAGATGGTAGTATATACAGATACCTATGCCGGGAAAAGTTTGCCAAGGTAGTAAAACCGATCAATCCGACGAAAAGATAGAAGTTTCTCTTATTTCTTAATGAATAAAACACCAGTACAGGAAACGGGATGAAATAATACCACCAATGTATCTTAGGGTAGAACATCAAAAATATCAAGAACAAAACGGTAAAGATCGCGATAGTATCCCATTTATTTTTGTAAGCCACATAGAGTGTTAAAACACCGATTATCACGAGAAGGATCAATACATGGTCTGTACTAAAAAACAGACCAAATGGACTTACTCTCTGTATACCACTCCATATATTTATCCCTTGGAAAGCGAATTTAGATGCACCACCCCCATAAAAGGTGATGAAAAAGAAAGTATTCGGACCCCATAGGATATAGAAAAATAATAATGTAGCTCCTAAAGTCGAAGTTGAAATCAATAGATATTTCGTTCTCGTTTTTGTTTTTATATTTCTATCAAACAGGTTCGCAGGTATGAAGAACCCAGACCAAACTTTTGCCGCAACACCCATCGCGATAGATACAAAGCCAGTCTTTTTCCATCCTTTGACCATTAGAAATATCGACAGTATTAATAATAACGCTACAACTCCAGAATCCTGGAAAAGTGTATAGACCGCTAAAGGGTTAGTGAGATATAACAGAGAACTAAAGAATGCTTTAGTTCGCCCCCATCCCTTAAAAGTCTCAAATAATAGAAAAGAACCTGCTAAGATGATGAGGGAAAAATAAACATAAAATGAGAGGAAATATCCTCCCAACGAAACCGGAGCAGAAAGAGCGGTAGGAGGCACAAAGATAAAATTTATCAAAGGAGGAGGATCAGTCCTTATATCTTCGTAGATATTACCTCCTTCCAAGATGACTGAAGCCCTTCTCTGGTAAAGGGCTATATCGCTCTTATCACCTCTATAATAATAATAAACTCCGCCTGACCGATCGAATTCATGTTCTTTTTCCCAGGTTTCGTTAGGACCTTCACTCTCCTCAGCTATTTGATCCAACCTGATGACACCTTCATCTCCCCAGGAAGTATTGTAATACACGTTGACCTGGCCCAGATGTACTCTAGCGGAATAATCCTCAGCCTCCCACCTAAAATTAACCTTCTCACCCTCTTCAACATGAATATAATACCTATCGTCCCTTAACTCAGCTTCAGGATATAAAGTGACATTCCAATCTTCTTGAGATACTTCTAATGGTGAGGAAGAGCTCGGATAATGAG
>JAFDTP010000163.1 GCA_019594195.1 Thermoplasmata archaeon | reverse complement strand
ATTTGAAAAGGCAGAGGAGCATTACAGGAAAGCGGCAGAATTGGATCCCGATAACAAACATCATTACCTTTCTGATCTCGCTGTAGGATACAGGTTTAAAGCACCCATAATGATGGAAGAGTACGTTGAACAAGTCGGTGAAGACATAATACTCCGTAAGGCGCTCAATTACATGCTGGAAGCGTTAGAGATAGATAGGGATAAAGCCAAAGAACTGTTATCGTGAATCAACAAACTTTATATCGAACCGATTTAACTTAAAGGCGTGAAAACGATGTTCTGTCCAGATTGTGGCGGTTTGATGAAACCATCAGGAGATGAATGGGTCTGCAAAAAGTGCGGTCTTACAAAGAAGAAAGACAAGGAGGACAACAATATCATAAGTTCTCAGAAGGAAGAAAGGGAAACGGTCGTGGTCGAGGAAGAACTCGATACTCTACCGAAGACCAAAGTTAGATGTCCGAATTGTGAAAACAATGAGGCTTTTTGGCGCCTAGAGCAGACCAGAGCTGCAGACGAACCAGAGACCAGGATATATAGATGTACGGAGTGCAATCATACTTGGAGAGAGTATTAAAATTGGGAGGATATGTGTAGATGTTCGAGATAGGACGGTTAAGGTTTAGGCCTCTTGGAAGAGATGATCTTACCATCTTAGAAAAGTGGGAGAACAGCTTCAAAGTCACCTTGTATTCTCGAGGGGAGCCACTGGTTTTCAAAAATAATGAGGATATCGAGAAAGATTTCGAGAAATACATGGAGAACGATGATAAACAACAGTTCATCCTGGAGAAAATAGAGGACGGCAAGAGGATCGGTATAGCAACATACAGGGATAAATCTAGAAAAGTCAAGAACGCGAGTATAGGGACCTATATAGGAGAACCAGACGAATGGAACCAGGGTATTGGAAGAGAGATCGCCGTGGGTCTATGTGAGATATTGTTCTTTCACAAAAATTACGATAGATTGACAGCCAAGAGCGCCTCGTTCAACAAAAGAGCTCAGACTGTACTTGAAGATGTTGGATTTCAGAAGACAGGAACGGAAAGAAAGAGCGGTTACGTATTCGGGAAGAGGATCGATTGGGATAACTTCGATCTGCTCCGAGAGGAATACATGGGTGTTAGGCAGGAGACGCTGGAGAAGGTATTAGGTGAAAACAAGGAAGATTACGTGAAGCAGTCCTGTAAGATAAGGTTTTGAAAAAGAAAGAATTATAGGGAAAGTTCGTATTACTATTTTTGAGATATATGGTAGACCCTCTATCGCTGACATACAAAGAAAAGGTCCTTTTATACCTTAAAGATTATCGCTATCAGGAGGGTGGAGAAGAAAGGTCTGAAGATATCACCCAGAAAGGCATCTCTCAGAATATTGGCATCTCCAGGACTCATGTGTCAAGGATCTTAGGGGAGTTATCAGAAGAAGGATTGATAGAGGAAAATTTATCTTCAGTTAAAGGGCACGACCGAAAATTGAAAACGTATACACTCACCAGGAAAGGGGTCAATGCCTCTACAAAACTGTTAGAAGACCTTTCCGATAAATCGATAATATTGAAGGATCATAGAGAAAAAAAAGAAGTCCCTATCACAAAAATAAAAGATGAAACAGGTGGCAGGATCGATATCCTGAGATGCTTGTCGTTCTTGGAATCATCCGATGATCTTAAAATAGATCTCACTCGTCCGAGCATTCATGGTCCTGTCAAGATGATAGATGATGCCCCGGAATTTGATGAAATTTATAAGAGAGAAGAAGAGTTGACACAGATGGAGAACTGGTTAGAGAGCGAGGAGCCTGTTTTGGCTGTGCTTGGACGGAAAGGAAGAGGGTCTTCATCCGTGACTTCTAAATTCGTTAAAGAACTAAAGGATAGACACTGCCTATGGATCCCTTTGAAAGGAACTACAGAAGATATGATCTATCATAGGATATCTGAACTTTTAGATGATCTTGGTATAGAAGAGAACTCCTTGGACAAATTGAGAACTCAGAAAGCTTTGGTGGTATTCGATGATTATTATGAAGTGAAGAGCGATGTGGTCAGCTTTTTGAAACGTTTATTGGATAAGATCGAAAAGGATGATCCCTTAAAAGTGATAATCACCGGAAGGATCGGCACTCCGGTCTACGAAAGGTTTTACCAGACGGAGCATGTTGAAAAAGGACTCGTTAGAGAGATGGAGATACCTCCATTGGATAAAGAAGGAGCTCAGATGATACTAGGAAAAGAGATCAAAGAAGATGCTCTCAAGAGGATAATGATGTTCACTAAGGGTTCGCCGCTTTTATTGAAATTACTCCGCGAGGGTGAAAAAGAAAGGCTTATCGAGCTTACACCTTGGGAGGAGGAGCAGATATCGCTTTTGATGTATCTTAAAACTGAAACCAAAGATGAACAAAAATAGATACCCTGTTATGGAAGTCATTAAATAGTAATAAATTCAATTGGTAAGATGTATGGTAAAAACCGGTCACGCTAAATCTTTCGTTATAATACTGGGTTTGATGTTCATACTCGGAGGCATAGCCATCTCTTTGATATATGATAATTTAGACGTGGTTTCGATAGGGATGGGTATAATAGGGATATTTTTGATGCTACTCCCCTTCACCTCGGTGGTGAAAAAATAGTAATATTTTTATCGGAGAAGATAAGTGAGATATCTGAGAAACATGTACGAAGTACTGGAAGTCGACGCGGATAAAAAAGACGTGATCGATGATATACTAGCGGATGATCTT
>JAFDTP010000009.1 GCA_019594195.1 Thermoplasmata archaeon | reverse complement strand
CTGGAGAGGGGATGTCAAAACCGATGGTACTGATATCTCTAAACTTTCTAGAGATGAATTAGCAAAGATCTGCGCTGTAGTACCTCAAGATACCTACATACGTTTTCCTTACACCGTTGAAGAGGTCGTATTGATGGGCAGGAGTCCTTATCTAGGTAAGTTCGATAATTATGATAAACAGGACAGAGAAATAGCTAAAGATTCGATGAAGGAAACAAAAACTCACAAGTTTCGAGATAAGAAGATAAACGAGCTTTCTGGTGGTGAGATGCAGCGGGTCATCATCGCAAGAGCATTAACTCAGGACCCTGACCTTCTGCTGCTTGACGAGGCTACATCGCATCTTGATGTCGGACATAAAAAAGATCTGATGGATACTATAAAGAAAAAAAACGAAAAAGATGGTCTGAGCGTGATCTCGGTCCATCATAACTTGAATTTAGCCGCACGTTACTGTGAAAAAATACTGCTGTTGGATGACGGGGAAAAACACACCTTCGGTAAGCCAGAAGAGGTTCTGACAAATGCAAACCTTAGATCAGTCTATGGCATCGAGGCGGATATACACGAACACCCGAAAGACGGTACCCTGTATGTATCACCTGTGGATAAAAAAGTCATATCTAAAAGTAGAGAAAAAAAAGTTCATATTGTGTGCGGTGGAAATTCTACCGGTAAATTGTTGAAAGGACTCGTTGAAAAAGGATATGAAGTCAGCGCTGGCGTAGTTAACGTGATGGATTCAGACTTTGAAAAGGCAGAGTACTTAGATATAGACACGGTAGATGAAGCACCTTTCTCCCCGATAAGTTTGGACTCATACAAGGAAAATGTCGATATGATCAAAAATTCGGACATGATCGTTGTTACGGATTTTCCCGTAGGAGAGGGTAATCTGAGAAATCTAGAAGCCGTAAAGGAAGGTATGAATGATGATAAAGAGCTCATACTAGTCGATCCAAACAATATCCGTGATAGAGATTATACCGAAAATAAAAGAGGTTCAGAACTCTATAACAAGATCAAAAAAGAGCACGAAGTAAGATCCGTTGAGTCTACTGATGTTACGACAGAGCTGCTTTGAATCGGGATTTTAAGGGGCAAAAGATAAATAAAGCAAGTTTGTTGAAATATCTGCACTTCAATAAGAAGTGTGAAATAAATGAGGTGTAAGTAAATGAGCGAAGATGTTGGAGTTTCTCCCCCTGTTGAAGAAGGGGAAACGTATGAGGTCAAAATAGAAGATATTGGGAAGGAAGGAGACGGAGTCGCTAAGATAGATGACTTCGTTATCTTTGTACCCGATACAGACGTCGGGGATGAAGTGGAGATAAAGATAACTAGAGTTCTTCGGACTTTAGCGTTCGGAGAAGTAGTAGGCAGAGATGCTAGTGTCGACAAAGAGATAGACGAAAGCGATGACGATGAGGAAGGACCTGAAGTAGAAGAGGTCACAGTTGACGAGATAGAACTAGAATAGGAGATTACTTAAATACATAGTCTGATTCAAAACCTTTTTACTCTTCTATTGTATTTAGCTTTCTATGACTGGTTACCTCGGTGTATTCGGACACACATCTCTAGATGTGATATTGGACGTACCAAGGATGCCTGATAGGGGTTCTTCTATAGCCGTTGAAAAACGGGTCACTAGATTTGGCGGAACAGCGGCAAATATATCGAGGGCTGCTGCAGAGATGGGGATCGATGTTTCACTAGCATCTTTCGTAGGTGATGATTTTCCAGAAGACTACTTGGATTCACTCGAGGGATCTGGCGTTGATACTCACGATCTCGTAATGATGAAAGGATATAAGACACCTACTTGCTGGATCATAAACGACCCTACAGGGGACCAAACAGCGTTCATAGACCAGGGAGCTATGGGACATGCCGAAGAGTTCCAAGTTCAGAGCACCACTATAGAAAATTCCGAGATCCTTCATATCGGTACGGGACAACCAGGTTATTATAGGAAAGTCTACGAACATGCTGATCTAGATCAAAAATTGATTGTGTTTGATCCCGCTCAGGAGCTGGAATATGTATACGATCCTGAAACGTTCGAAAGATTTCTCCGCATGAGTGATTATTTTTTCTGTAATCAAAACGAGGCTGATGTGGCATTAAAATACCTGGATGAGGACCGACGTGAAGACCTTTTGAAGTTCGTGGAATTGGTCCTGATAACGGAAGGTTCGGAAGGAAGTTCCCTGTACCTCCCAGATGAAAATATACAGATACCAGCATATGAACCCGACGAGATCATCGAACCGACCGGTGCAGGCGATTCCTTCAGGGCCGGTTTTTATGCCGCACTTTACCGAGGATTTGAACTAAAAGAGTGCTTCAAAGTAGGCTCGGCTAGAGCCTCTTTTTCCGTTGAAGCCGCCGGACCACAGGATAAACTTGTGGGTTGGGAAGAGGTCCTTGAAAGGTACGAAAACAGATGATCAACGCAATCCATTTATAGTTTATATATTATAATGTAAGTAAAATCAGGTGTCAAGGTGAGCGCAGAAGAGGATGTTCTCGAAGCTGTTCAGTATTTAGAAAGAGATACATTTGAGAGGCTCTGCCTTACCTGTTTTGAAAAATTAGGGATACAGATCACCAATTTCAAAGCGATGGATGATAAGTTGATCGCAGAAGGCACAGTTGAACGGAATGGAGGAACAACTGATTACATAATAAAATTTTCAAGAGCTATCGAAGAGGATCCATTAGATGAACTTAAAAGATCACTTTCTCCTTCGACTGAAGGGTTGTTTCTGACACCATTAAATTTAGAAAACTCTAAAGCTGACCACGAAAGGATAGAGATCGTGGGAGGAAAAAAGCTATATCGATTACTAAAAAAATTCGATCTGATATCAAGATTCGATCTCGTTAAAGATGAAAGCCCTTCTAAAGTTTTGAAAGAAAAAGGAGAGTTTTTTTTGAAGCAGGGTAAGTATGATAGGGCGATAGATTTACTAGAAAGGGCCGTAGATATAGATAAAGATCTATCAGACGCCTGGAAACTCCTTGGAAAAGCATATGAGAGATCTGGAGAAGAAGAGAAAGCTTTGGAAGCTTACGAATCTGCATCCGAGTCAAAACCCGTGGATATTGAAATCGCAAAGGAGAAAGGTCGGTTATTGTACGAACTTGATAGATACGACGAGGCTATCCTCTGCTTCGAGAGTATTTTAGAAAATAGCAGTGGAAGTAAAGAGGTGTGGAATAATAAAGCACTTTGCCATCTGCGTAATGGTGAATACGAAGAAAGCATAGATTCTATAGAAAAGGCTCTTTCGATAGATCCAACATTTGAAAACGCGCTACTGAACAAAGTTCTTATATTTGAAGGGATGGGCGAGATAAAGAAAGCCTTAGATGCTGTTGAAGACTTGATAGAAAAGGTACCTGAAAAAGCAAAATATCACTACGCAAAAAGTGCGTATTTGGTAGCGCTCAAAAGGTTTGAAGATGGTAAAAAGGCACTAGATGAAGCGCTCAAGTTAAATCCTGAGCACGAAGGATCTAAGCGTTTAAGATCTAGATTAGAAGATAAGCTTTGAGTACATAACTATGCGGCTGCCGGGATTTGAACCCGGGCCACAAGCTTGGGAAGCTTGGGTCCTAACCAGTCTAGACCACAGCCGCAGTATAGAGGGGGACCCCTGTATTTCAAGTGGAATCCGGAAAGGGGACGGTACCCCGAAACTGAATGATAAAGTAAAAAATTATCTTCTTAGGTTGAAGTCCTCTTCTTTCTCTACAACCTTTTCCTCAAATTCAGGACCGAGTTTTATGGCTAGGTTTTCTATCCTGACTATATTCTTTCTGAATTTGCTTTTACTCTCAGTGTAAAAAAGATCATCGAATTCCTTCAATCTCCGTATCCTAAGATATATCATTATCGTAAAGATGAAGATAAGAGCTATACCGCCAACAAGCAACCACCATTTCCAAGGTCCGATGAAGTTGATAATAGATGTTATGGGATCAGGGGAATAAGCGCTTAGGAAAGTACCTAGTAATCCTATAAGAAGGGAAAAGGCTCCTATCATGATGGCGATGATCGATATCACGAACTCATTTTTCCTGTAAGTTGTTTTCCACGACATCGTTGCGTGATTTAGCGAAACATACTTAAATGTTTTCTTTCGTCCGATATAAAATCAATGAGAGTGTCCGTGATCGTGATCATGTGAGTGAAGGTTCGAGAATGCTCTTTCAACGACTTCGGATAGTGATGGATGGATATGCATTCCGTTATATATGGGTAAGAATGTCTGGTTCTGAGTATACATCAGGTTGACTACTTCTTGGATCAATACGGAAGCTTCCGGACCGACTATATGTGCACCTAAAATCTTGTAATCCTCTCTATCTACTATCACCTTGACAAAGTGATCTTCTAATTTCATGGCTGAACCTTTAGCCGTGTCTTCATATGGATAATAACCTACTAGGATATCGTGTTCTCTAGATGCCTCTTTTTCTTTCATACCGACCGAAGCTACTTGAGGATAAGTGAAAACTGCATGAGGGACTGCATGATAATCTACCGTACTCCCCTCTTCCTCAATCGCATTTTCATATACTACCCTAGCTTCATAATTAGCAACGTGTTTGAACATGTGCTCTCCCGTTGCGTCTCCAAGTGCCCAGATATTTTCTTTGGTCGTTTCCATACGACTATCTACCTTTATCCAGCCTCTTTCGTCCGTCTCTATACCACTGTTTTCCGGTTTTAATATGTCTGAATTCGATCTTCTACCAGCCGCTACCAAGATCTCTTCACCCTTGACTTTTATTTTTTCATCACCCGATACAGCTAGAACCCATTTGTTTTTCGATCCTTTTTTCACCTTCTTAGCTTCATAACCGGTGTAGATATCCATATATCTAGAGAGTTTCTTTTTCAATACATCAGAAACGTCTTTTTCCTCAGAAGGAACGAATTGAGTATTCCTACCGATTATCTTAACATCTGAACCCATCATGGCTAAAAAGTATCCATATTCTGCAGCGATATAACCTCCACCTATGATCACCGTACTTTGGGGTAATCTATCCATATCTAGAAAAGTCTTACTCGTTAGGTATCCTACCTCCTCGAGATCTTCGATCGGAGGTATGGAGGGACGGGAACCTGTACCGAGTATTATTTTCTCTCCTTTTATCTTACTATCACCGACTTTGAGTGTATGATCGTCTATGAATCGTGCATCATTCTGGAAAAAATCTAACTCTTCAGAATTACTCAGATTGTGACCAATATTTTGACTTTGAGTATCTACGTGGTCTTTCATCCTATCCATTATCTGTTCAAAATCTACAGAATTTATATCTACATCTATGCCGAATCTATGCGCTTCTTTGATCTGATTTACAACCTCTGCGGGATAAAGCAGCATCTTAGATGGGATACATCCTCTAGTCAAACAAATACCACCGGGCTTATCGTTCTCTATGACAGCTATCTTCAGATCTGGATCTTTATTCAAAGCCTGGGTTACTATGCTCATGGCTGAACCAGTCCCTATCGATATCAGATCGTATTCTTTCATGATCTACCCTTGAGATAATAAGGATCTTCAAGTAAAAACTTTTGGTAAGGGACTTGTATGAAGATAAAAACTTTTAAGGAGCGATTAGATACGGAAATATGAAAGAAACTGCACTTCATGAAAAACACGTGGAAGCGGATGCGAGGATGACCAACTTTGGTGGCTATGAGATGCCTCTGAAATTTTCGAGTATCAATAAGGAACATAAAGCCGTTAGACAGGAAGTGGGTATCTTTGATGTCTCTCACATGGGGCAGATATACTTGGAAGGAGATGGCGCGATCGAGTTCATAAGTGAACATTGTACTATGGATATAAAAGATTCAGACATCGATCAATTAAAATACGCACATATTTTGAACGAAGACGGAGGAATCCTTGACGATACTATAGTAGCTAGACTATCTGAAGATTCTTGTTATATCGTTCCAAATGTTGGAAATAATGAAAGGATATATGACTGGTTCGCTGAACACGGCGGTGAAGACTACATAACCGACGTAACAGACGAAACGTCGATGTTTGCGATTCAAGGTCCCGATGCGGAGGAAACGCTGCAGAAACTGACGGATTTTGATCTCTCGAAGATAGGCTTTTTTCAGTCAAGACAGATCGAAATCAATGACGAGATAATGGAAAAATTTGATCAGGATTGGCCTATTTCTGATAAGCCAATAGTCCAAAGGAGTGGATACACTGGTGAGGATGGCTTCGAAATAACACTTCCGAACGAGGCAGCTGTAGCGCTATGGGAACAACTTCAAGAACTTGAAAAACCACCTACTCGCTGTGGTTTGGGAGCTAGAGATACGCTTCGGATCGAGTTCGGGTTCTTGTTAGCGCATGAAGATTTTGATGAGTCTAGAACGACCATTGAAACAGGCTGGACAGAAGACGCGGTCGAGTGGGATCATGATTTTGTCGGAAAGGAAAAGTTGGAAGAGATGAAAGAGAAGGATCATCAGCTATTGAAAGGATTTGAGATGCAGGACAAAGGTATACCTAGACACGGTTATGATATATATGCCGACGAAGAAAAGATAGGTGAAGTCACCAGCGGAACAAGATCTCCTACGTTGAAAAAGGGGATCGGTTTAGGCTATATCGATCCCGGATACCAGGAAGAAGGTACCGAGATAAAAATTAAGATAAGAGATGAGAAGAGGGATGCTAAGATCAAAAATCCTCCATTCATCTAGATACCCTCCTTCTCCTTGTTCCACTCGAAATGGAGGGGTCCCCCTCTCCGGAACAATTTTTTTGAGGTGAAAAAAAATGGAAAAATTAGCAGGATTAGATATATTTGAGCAAGTTTTGAAATCGCCCGGGGTCGCTGGATATGAAGGACCAATTAGAGATAAGATAAGAGGTCTTCTAGCAGACCACGTCCAGGTCGAAGATCCAGATAGTATAGAGGAAGACAATATAGGGAATCTGACGTACGAGATCAAAAATGAGGGTCCTGAAGTGGCCCTAGTCGCCCATATGGACGAGATCGGCATGGTAGTATCTAACATCGAGGACGACGGATATCTTCGTATAAAGAAGATAGGTGGCGTATTGGATCCACTCCTACCTGGAAGGCATGTCAAAATACATACTGATGAAGGTCCAGTCAACGGTGTGATAGGCCATCGTCCTCCTCATCTTACCACTGAAAAGGACGACAAAGACGAGGTGACACCTTGGACAAAAACTCATGTCGATGTAGGCGCAGACTCTGCTGAGGAAGTAAAAGAGATGGGTATAGATGTTCCTCATCCGATCACTTTCGACAAAAAACTGAGAAGATTACACGGCGAAGTAGTTTCAGGTAGAGGGCTAGATAACAGGATAGGCAGTTTTGCACTCCTTGAAACTTTGAAAAAACTACAAAACAAGGACCTCGATATCGACCTTTCTGCGATATGGAGTGTTCAGGAAGAGATCGGTTTAAGAGGGGCGAAAGTTGTTGCTAATACTAGAGATCCCGAGTACGTTATCGCATTGGATACCTATACTACTTCCGACGCTCCCGGTGTTGAAGAATTTTACAAACCTATAAAATTCGGTGAAGGACCGGTTTTAAGGATGGTAGACACTAGAGCGATTTCTTCTCCAAAGATGGTAGATCATTTCAAGGATGCTGCTGAAGATGCGGGAATACCGTACCAGTACGGAGTCACTGGTGGTACCACAGACGGCATGGCTCTTCAAGAATCCGGTTGCTTGACTTTGTCTATAGGGGTTCCAGTAAAATACTCGCATTCGACAGTAGAATGTGCAGATTGGAAGGATGTAAGGAACTTGATAGACCTGATAGTGGAGGGCGTCAAACGATTGCCGTGATATCCTCACCTACTAGATCTGACGATCTCTTAGGAATAAATCCCTAATCATCCTCTCCGACCTAAAGGGCTGAAAGGAGGTCGTATTAGGTTCTTTTCGTTCGCTGTATCGACTATCTTCTGCTTATCTAGTGATATAATCGTCAATCTTGTATCCGCAGTTTCAATGAGGATAAGAGGATGCTGATCCTCGCTAAATCAAACATTTAGGGAGATGACTTCTTCCGGCAAAGAGGTAAATAACTATTGGAAAATAGTTCATCTTTCCATTATAATTTTTATAAGCATCAGAAAGGAAATATCAAAAAAGAGAAAAAGATTTTGAAGAATCGGTTTTTAGAGACTTCCATCAGAACTCCGTAGATCCAGTGAAGTTGAAATCCGATATCTTCAGGGCCGGAGCGGCAAAGTATGCTGGATAGAAGCCCATGGCGAACAGTTTTCTTTTTTCACCTATTGCCTCGATGTTATTGAAAGCCTCTATCAGATTCTGGGTGAATCTCAAGTTGTTCAACGGATGTTTGACCTCTCCGTCTTCTATCAACCATGTTCCATCTCTTGTGAGTCCAGTGAGGATCCCCTTTACTGGATGTACAGGTCTACAGTAATTGAACCTGGTAACAAGGATCCCTTTATCCGTCTCTTCGATCATCTCTTCCTGCGAAAAGTCACCTGTATCCATCAAGAGATTCATCGCTAATGGACTCATCGGATTTGGCATAGGAAGCGCGTGCCCAGTTGATTCCTTCCCTTCTTCTCTTCCTGCGGTGTATGAATCGTAAACAACCTCGTTAGCCACGCCTTCGTCGATTATATCGACCCGCTGTTTTGGCACACCCTCGTAGTCGAAGGGATATCCTATCATATCTGGATCGGAGACATCGTCATATATGTTCACACGTTCATCCATGAGCTTCTCGCCGAATTTACCGGTCATGAAACTCCTCTCTTCTTGGACCTTCTTTCCGCTGAACCCCATCATATCCATGTATTGAAGTATACTTTTGACAGCTAGTGGTTCTAAAACAACGTCGTATTCACCAAGGTCAATATCCCGAGTTTCCATGTTGTTCAGCCCTTTTTCTACTGCCGTACTGCCGACATCCATGTGATCTATATCTCTAACATCGTCAGAACAGCTTTCACTCCAACCGAATCCCTGATCGTTGTCCCAATCAGCTATCGCTGTGGTGGTAAGATTGGCCGAGGTGAATCTAGAGAATCTTCTAACACCTTTCGAATTGGCAATGAATAGATTTTGTTCTTGCGTTTGGAAGGCTCCGTAGACTCTGTCTATTCCCTCACTCTTAGCCATCTCTATTATATCTTTCACTTTTTCTGCTCTTTCATCTGGCGTAAATTTCGCAGTTTGATCTACATGATTTTCTGGTATCTTTTCCATCTCTATAGGTTCTGGAAGTCCTTTGAAGTTTGGATCGGTTTTCTGGTACCTTGCTATGGTCTCAGCTTTCGAGAGGCAGTCGATTATGGATTCTTCTTTTATGGAGTTTGTACTTGCAGCTCCAGTCTTTTGACCGAAGACAGCCCTTATCGATATGTCGATGTCTTCTTGCCCGATGTTTTGATGTATCTGTGAGTTGGCATATCTGGTCAGGGCGGTATCGCTCTGGATGATCCTGACTTCGACTTCATCGGCTTCTGCTTCCTTCATGACTTTCTCTGATATCTTCTCAAACTCTCTTTCAGATGCTACCATTTTCCCACCCCCACTCTGATATCTTTGAATCGAGAGGGTGCACAGCCGTGACCAACTTGCATAGTTTGTGGTGGTTCTCCTTTACCGCAGTTTGGAACTCCGTGTAATTTCCATTCGTCTTCTCCCGCTATGGCGTTACAGTTTCTCCAGAACTCATAAGTTATTCCGGTGTAGGTAGGATTTTTGATAAGATCTGTAACTTCGCCGTCCTCTACCAGGTATCCCGCCTCAGTTCCGAACTGGAAGTTCAATCTTTTATCGTCTATACTCCAGCTCTTTATACCGTCGAAGATTATGCCTTTATCTGTTTCTTCGATCATCTCTTTTTTTGACCAGTCTCCGGGTTCAAGATTGATGTTGGTCATCCTTACTAATGGTAGGTTTTTCCAGCCGTCAGCGCGCATGCTACCACTCACGTCGACTCCGACTTTTTCAGCGCCTTCACGTGAAGCTTGATAGCCTACGAACATGCCGTCTTTTATCAGATCGACTTTTTTAGCTTTGACTCCTTCGTCGTCGTACCCGAAAGTACCGAGCCCTCCTTCTGCGGTCGGATCAGAAACTATATTTACCATTTCAGACCCGTATTTGAGTTCACCCAGCTTGTCTGGAGTCATGAAACTGGTTCCTGCATAACTAGCCTCTGTTCCCAGGGCTCGGTCCAATTCTGTTGGATGTCCGCAGCTCTCGTGTACTTGAAGTGCCAGTTGATTTGTGTTCAAAATTATGTCCATTTTACCCTCTGGACACTGTTCTGCATCCAGTAGATCCACTCCTTCTTGAGCCGTTTCCTCAGCATTTTCCAAAAGCTCTAAGCTTTCGAAGAATTCGTACCCCTTTGAATTGAAGTCGCCACCGAATGAATTGGGATAGCTTCTTTTTTGGGTGTCTTCACCATCAGAAACGTTCACGTTACATCCCCCTCCTGTTTTTACTAAATTCTGCTCGATCATACTTCCTTCGGTGCTGGCAAAAAATTTTTTTGTCTTCCATGCCCGGAAGTCACACTTCCTGACTTTTATACGATCATCTATGTCCATCCTTTTGTTGACGTCTATCAAGTAGTCCAGTTTTTCTTCTAGGGACACTTCGAAAGGATCCTTCTTGTAGGGTGTTGTATAATCGTCCTCGTAGATGTCTATTTCTTTTAGTTCTATAGGATCGGAGGCTTTTGAAGAAGCTTTAGCTATCTTTCTAGCTCTCTTGATAGTTTTTTGTATTCCTTCGGTAGATAGATCTGCCGATGAGGCGAACCCCCATCCGCCGTCTATGACTCTTATCCCATAACCTTCGCTTTCACTATTTTTTATTGCCTCAACAGTATCATTTTTAACACTGATGACTTCAGTATTTATCTTTGACAACCGTATATCACCGTATCTTACATCTTTATCTTCCAATTCCTTGATACCAAATTCGACTAAATCCCGCATGTTTGCACCGTCATGCAAACATCTTTCTATTATAAATAAATTGTCTTGTTATTACGGAAAATATTTAAGGGCGTTTCCTTGTAAATAAAACCTGATACACATGAAAGAAGAAAAGCTAGACGACTTCAGCTTCAAGGAATTGCTAGCATATTCGATTGAATCAGAGAAGGAGGCAAAAAAATTCTATTCGGATTTTTCCGAGGCAACTCTTGGAGCATTGGTCAAGGCTAGGTTCAAAAGCTTGGCGCATGATGAGGAAGTCCATAAGGAAGAGCTATTGAAAAAGTATGAAGAAAAATATGGAACTAGAGACTACGAAGTCCCTGATTCTGATGATTTACCGCCTCATGAAACGTCATATGATTTTTCTGAAGCTAAAAACGTCATAGATTCTCTAGAAAAGGGCATCGAAAACGAAAAAAACGCTATGAAGATTTACAAACATATGGCTGAAAGATTTGATGACCATTCTAACTTTTTCAAGTATATAGCCCTGATGGAGAAAGGCCATCATGAATCTCTTGTAGAGGAACTAAGGTTGATGCAGGGGGAGATAGAAGAGGGTAAGGAAGGAGATAAAGATGGAGCTAAAAGCTTTTGGTCAAGTATGAGAAGCGATCAGGACTCTTCTTTTGGAGACAGGGAGCATATGAGATAGGAATTTTTATCTTAATACCCCTTTTCTATTTTTTTCACCTTTAATTCACCTCTTAGGCCGTCCCATGTCTTTTCATCTTCTATGATCTCGAAATCGTGATCATAATTCGGCGCAGCTATAACCAAACTTTCGTATTCACCACCTTCTCCCGATATATTTATCCCGTATCTAGCACTGATCTCTTTTAACTCTTCTATACATCTTTGGTCTATCTCTTTTCCGAGCCAATCATCATCAAGGCCATGAGCGGCAACACTCACTATTATCATTTTAAACCCGTTCTGTAGAAGTTCATCCAAAAGTCGATCTTGTGGCATATTCCACAAAGGAGCCAATACATCTACTGAGAACTCATCAGCTAGCTTCTCTATACGGTCCATTTGATATCTTGAGGCTACTGCACCTGTTATAAGACCAGATATATTCAACCCCTTCAGACCACGTTTAAGATCTTCGACTTCTTTTTCTTTTTCACCGGCTGTTTTCACCTTCACCAATTCGATCCCTAATGATTTAGCTATCTCAGGGATCAGATGAAGATTAGGTTTGTGGAACATATAAGAGTCATCCCTATCGGGATAAACGGTGATAAGGTAGTCAACATCTAGGCCTAAAGACTGAGCCCTCCAGAGCGCTAGAGACGAATCTTTTCCGCCTGAGAATAATGCTGCGTATCCCATGATGTAGTTTTTACTCGCCTTCAGCTATGATCTTTTGATATTTCGGATGCTTTCGCTTTTCTATCCTTTTTTCTTTTTCCTGGAAAATCCTTTTTTTCAAGCTGTTTAGTGCCACGTCTAACGCTTTCATCATATTCCAATCGAACTCTTTAGCGTAAAGCATACCTTGATCGGTAGATAGTCGGAGTCTAACACTATATTTTCTCTGATTACCTTCTTTTTGGTGAGATACCACGTGGACATTCAAAACCAAAGGCTTGAGGACTTGATTTATTTTTTTCAGATATCTCTGTATCACATCATACATCTGATCGTAAACTTCAGGGCCTTCTTCAAGACCAGTTATCTGCACGTAGACCTGTTCACTCTCCCTAAAGCTCGTCAGCATCTCTATAAGATCGTACTGAGTCAATATACCCTTGATCTCGTCATCTTTAGTTGCAACGAGAGTGGATATATCGCGCTCTGTCATCTTTTCTGCGGCCTGGTGTATCGTTGAGTTAGGATCAGTAGTGATGGGTGGCTCGGACATTATGCTCTGTATCTCCATGTCGCGGTATGGAGAATCTCTTTCACCGCTTCTTACTCCTTTCTCCTGTCTAGTAACAGGTCTGGCCGCACCTTCCAATATATCTTGTATACCAACCATACCTCGTAGCGTACCGTGTTTATCAACTACTGGAAGGACTCTGATATCGTAATTTTTCATCATCGCTCTAGCCTTTCCGATATTTTCATTTTCCCTGATGGTCGCCGGCGAAGGTGTCATGTATTCTTTCACAGTGGTCTTCTTCAGTTCCTCTAATCTCGGTATTATCTCAGTAATATTTTTTCTGTTCAAGAAACCTATGTATTCCCCTGACTTAGAAGTCACAGGGACGCCCCTGTAATCGGAAGAAAGTAGCATCTCACTGACTTCAACCAATGAGTCTTCTTCGTCTACACTAGGCCCTTTATGTATCAAATGTTTTAATTTAGTGGAGAAAGAGAGATTTCTACGGTCTATGAACATAGTGTCGCTCAAAACTCCAGCGACTCTACCATCTTCAACTACAGGTATCTCTTCCATACCGTGTTTCTTCATAAGGCCTATAGCGTTAGAAACGGTATCGGAGAGCTTCGCGTGCGGTACCTTTTCACTCATTATGTCTTTTGCTTTGAAATCTTTTACTTCTGCCATGATTCTATCCCCTTCTTATTTTGTAGTGAATATAGGGAGAGGAACATAAGGGTTTTGCCCCTTTTGTCAGCGTTTCAAGTCTTATCCTGATGAACAGAAACGATTTAATAGGTTGTTTCTAATTCACCATCGGAAGGTGTTCTTATGAAAGAAGATGCAGAGTATATACATGAGCAGTCCAAGAAACATACTGAGTGGTTCTCGAGGTCACTACCGATGATAGCCTCGGAAAATATAATAAGTCCTATGGCGAGAGATCTGATGCTTTCTGAATTACAGGATAAGTATGCGGAAGGACCACCAGGAGATAGATATTACGAGGGAAACAAATATGTCGACAACATCGAACTCAAAGTGCAGGAATTGGCTAAGGATCTTTTTAGCGTAGATTACGCCGATGTCAGACCGATATCCGGAACCAATGCGAATCAAGCCGTTTTGATGGCTCTGGGCGGTCCAGACAAAAGTATAACTGCTGTAGATGTCTCCGATGGTGCCCATATAAGCAGTGCACAATTCGGTTCTGTAGGGATGCGTGGTATGAAACCGAAGACCTATCCCTTCGATGTTGACGAGATGAACATCGATCTAGAGGGCACAAAAGAACTACTGAGAGATGAAGAGCCCGATATCGCACTCTTTGGTAGGTCTGTATTCATGTTCCCACCTCCGCTGGAAGAACTCGAGCCGGTTTTCGAAGAAGTCGGCTGCGATGTTTGGTACGATGCTGCCCACGTTCTAGGTCTTATCGGAGCAGGGAAGTTCCAGCAGCCTATGGAGAACGGTGTGGACGTCATGACCGGCAGCACCCATAAAACTTTACCCGGTCCTCAGCGCGGTATCATCCTCTCTAATCCTAAGGACGAACAGATGGAGGAGAGTCTTTTCTACGGGATGTTCCCAGGGGTAGTTTCCAACCATCATCTTCATTCGATGGCTGCTTTAGGTGTTGCTATAGCGGAGCATCAAAAGTTCGGTGAAGAGTACGCTGAACAGATAATCGATAACGCCCAAGCCCTAGGCCAGGCGCTCCATGAGAGAGGGATAGAAGTTCTGTGCGAACACAAAGGATTTACAAGATCTCACACGTTAGCTATAGATGTCCAGGATCAGGGAGGCGGCGAAACCCTGGTAGAGGCGATGGAGGATGCCAATATTATAGCCAATAAGAACTTGATGCCCTGGGACGATGTTGACAGCGCGAACGAACCCAGCGGTATAAGATTGGGCAGTCAGGCACTCACCCGATTAGGTATGAAAGAGGGCCACATGGACGAGGTAGCAGAACTGATCAAAAGAATAATCGTTGATGATGAAAGTCCAGAGGAAGTAAAACAAGACGTCGTCGCTCTTAGAGAAGACTTCCAAAAAGTGAAATTCTGCTTCCACGAAGATATGAAGGCACATGAACACTATAGCATACTAGATTAAAAGTCATACAGAACTCAAAAACCATTACTATCAAATTTCTTTTTTATAAATATAGGAAGAGTAAGAGATTTTATTTAAAAGATTAGACAACGTCCTCGTATTCCTCAGCATCCATCAGATCTTCAAGTTCCTCTTCATCCTTGATTTCTATGACCATCACCCATCCGTCTCCGTAAGGGTCATCGTTCATCAACTCAGGAGCGGCTTCTAGTTCATCGTTGACTTCTTTAACTTCACCTGAGATAGGCGAGTAGATATCGGAGACGGTCTTGACCGATTCGATAACACCTACCATGTCGCCTTTATTCACTTCTTCACCGGCTTTGGGAAGTTCCACATAGACTATATCTCCGAGTTCGTCCTGTGCATGATCCGTTATCCCATAGCGGGCTTCTCCGTCACTTACCTCTACCCATTCGTGATCTTCAGTGTACTTTAGATTATCGGGTATTTCGCTCATATTGACACCGCTTACTAAAAATGAGCAGGGTTATTTAAGATAATCGGATCATTCTTCTCTATCGTCGTAGACTATATCTCCTCCCACGACGGTCATCTTGACATCTATATCCCTCACATCTTCTGCCTCAAGTGGATTTTCCGTCAAAACGACGAAATCGGCTAATTTCCCCTCTTCAAAGGACCCGTATCTTTCTTCACTTCTTGAGGCGTAAGCACCGGTGTAGATGTAACTGTTCAGCGCATTATAAGTCGAGATCCTTTGGTTCAGTATCGGATGGTTTATAGCGTAATGTATGTTAAATAGAGGTGATAATACGATATTGTCGGATCCGAAGGCCATGTCTATGAGAGCTCTTTGGATGTCCCAATAGGGGTTGCATTTCTCCAACCTCTCTTTTCCCAGTCGTTTCTCGTTCATATCTCTAGAGTTTGACCACTTATATGCGTAGTTTGGCTGGGTTGATAGAACCATCCCTAGATCTCTTATCCTTTTTATGCTATCTTCCCATAGCATCTCAGCGTGCTCCATCCGGTGTCTCAACTCCTCACATCTCTCAGACGCATTTTCGAAAGCATCTAAAACTGTGGAGATCGCCCGATCTCCGATCGCATGTGTCATGAGCTGGAAGTCCCTTCCTTCAGCATCCTCTATGATCTCTTCCATCTCTTTTCGGCTGAGAAGCAGTAATCCTCTGTTATTAGGGTCGTCGGAATACTCCTCGTGAAGCGCAGCGGTCCTGGCACCGATAGAGCCGTCAGCGTACATCTTCAAACCTTTGAGGGAAAGAAAATCGCTGACTTCAGTTGGTGCCATCCCCTCAGATTCGTCGTAGTGTAAATAACAGTTCACCCGCAGTTCTAGGTCTTCTTCTTCATCTAGTTCTTTATAGGCTTCCCAATCACTCCTATCTACTACATCATGGACAGATGTGATCCCATTTGAATGTACCTTCTGTATTGCCTTTTTGAGAGCTTCTTTTTTTTCCTCCTTACTTATCGACATTATATCGTCAAGGTTCCATACGACTTCCTCTCTCAGCAGACCCTTTTCCCTGTTGACTCTCTTCCAATCTTCACCAATCATCTCCAAAGCTTGGGAGTTTGCGACTGCCACGTGTCCGCAGATCCTTTTGATCACTATAGGATGTTTTTCACTGACATCATCTAGATCTTCTTTTGTAGGATAATCCATTGTCTTCCACGAGGACTCGTCGAAGTTGAAACCGACCACCCATTCTCCTTCGGGAGTGTCATCGGCTTTTTTCTTCAGGTAATATTTGATCTCTTCCAGGGTTTCTCCCTCTAGAAGATCTACTCTATCCATTTTCAGTCCTTCCTCGACCAGATGCGTGTGAGAATCTATAAACCCAGGCAGTACAAAAAAACCGCCGAGATCGATCTTTTCGTCAGCCTCACCCATTATCCTGTCAAAATCATCTACATGCCTTATTTTTCCTTCTTTGATCATGAAACCGTGATACCTTTCAGACCTGTTTTTAACTGGGATGACATTACAATTTATAAAACCTCTGCTGATAAATAAAACCCCCTTGATATCATAGAGCACTTCTTAGATCTTTGATAGCCTTTTCAGTCGTCTTCAATACATTCTCGATCTCGCTCTCTGGTTTTAATTTGGTGACAAGAATAGCTGACTCTCCACTCTCTTGGACCAGGATCCGAGAACCCTGCAATTCGACCAAAACATACTTCAGATCATCGTTCAATTCTGAGGTTGCGGTTTCCGAGGCACCTAAGAGTATAGCTGACATCGCGACGTAAGTTTCTTGATGAGCCTCCTCAGGCGCCTTTCCCGCTATATGCATACCGTTCCTCGAAACCAAAGTTAAATCTTGGATGTCTGGTTCCTTTTTTACGTCTTCTAATATATCCTCGATTGTGCTTGCTGGAGACATAACGACCACAGTAATTTAGAAATACGTTTATCAATTTAAAAAAGTCCTGCAAGACTATAAATATTTCCCTCCTCTCGGAAAAGTCCTCTCCATGAAAAAATTATTAAAGTATCAAGGACTAGAAAACCCGATGAAGATAAAAAATTTTGAATTGACGGCTATCGATGCCGAAAGGTACAGCAAAAAAGGAGCAAAGAAAGGCAATATCAAGATCAATCATAACAGCTCAGTTACCAGGATGGAGAAGATGGACGCCAATACGACACACGTCGATTTTAGGTTCACGGCAAATTACTCTGGCATGGGTAAAATCAAGATCGAAGGTAGTTTTAAGATAATTGGAGAGTATCCGGATCTTGCCGAGAAATGGCAAAAAGAGAACAAGATGCCTAATGAAGTGGCGAAAAAAGTACACACCACGATCATCAACAACTGCATACCTGAAGCTGTTGGACTAGCTAAAAATATCAACCTACCTCCGCCGATACCATTGCCGAAAGTCAATGTAAGCGAAGATAAATCGAATACCACGTCACCTAAAGGTGGGATGGAAGTAGCTTGATATGACGTACTACGAAGGTATTTTGGTCGCGAATGGATCTTCTATCAACGCCGCCGCGATCGGTGCTGAGATCGATGAAGGCAGCATAGGCAGTCAAGTTTACAAGCCCTCAGATACCGCTAGAAAACTAAAAGATGGATCTAGATTCACTTTCTCACTCACGGACAAGCCTGAATTGTTCTACAAAGTAGCTCTTGCCGGTCACGATCGCCCTCAAAGGTCAGAATTGAGCAAAGATGATCTGGTCAAAGATGGCGGGTTTTTTTATCCGAAAGACGCTACTAGGATTTATTTCTGTGAGGTCAAACGAACAAGGACGATAAAAGAGAAGGACGAGTATGGCGATACGGAGATAAAACTGGTCGAAGGGGAGGTTCTCGAGAAGCGAGGCGACGGGGATCATATCGGTAGAGAAGAACCTCTAGTAGATGCCATGGTTTATGCTACCAGGATGTACGTTGCAGACGAAGAACAGAAGAAGTCGATAAAAGAAAAAGTTGAAGATGTCCTTGCAGAAAACGACTCTAATTTAAAAAAGAAGATTCTTGACTTCGTTGAGGGAAAAATTGATGAGATTTGACCTGCACATCCATTCATCATATTCAGACGACTCGGATTTATCTCCTAAAAAGATAATCGAAACTGCTGAATCTATAGGATTGGATGGTATAGCTATACACGATCATAATTCTTTAGAAGGATATCGCAGTGTGAAAGATGTTGAAACGGACCTTATAATCGTTCCGGCGATAGAGATAAGCACATCTGGAGGGCACGTTATGGGTTTGGGTTTACAAGAAAAAGTCGAACCACGCCTATCAGTGGCTGAGACCATAGATAGGATAAGGGAACAGGGTGGTTTAGCCATAGCTGTTCATCCTTATAGGATCGCCTCTGGTCTGGGTGAAAAGAATGTACGTGCAAACGATTGGGATGCGATAGAAGGTTTAAACGGTAGATGTGGAAAAAGTAACAATAAAAAAGCAAGAGCTCTAGCAGAGGACCTTGAGGTCCCCGCTACCGGTGGAAGTGATGCACACAGGATGAATACCATCGGAAAAGCCTTTACGATTTTGGAAGGTCCTTTAGATTGGGAAGATGCGGTTCGAGAGATAAGTAGAGGTGATACCGATGTTGGCGGAGATAGTAGAACTTTTCTAGAACATACATTTTACTTGAAAAGGACGATCTCTCGATGGATCAAAAGAGGTTTCAAAAGGATATGATGGAATCTACTCCAAACTTGACCTATATAGGGCGTCTAAAAGACTAACGAGAACTGCCCCTAGGATCGCAGGGATCATCCATTCTGAAAATGAAGGATCAGCACTAAAAGCTCTAGTGACCGGTGCCCTCAGCCCGCCTAATATAAGGCCAAAGAGGAATACTAGGGTTGCCATCTTATGTTTTTCTAAGAGAACCCCTAAGAGTTTTGCGAAACTGAATAACCCGGTCACAGCACCGCTCATAAATACGAAGATGACTATCATATCTAGACTGTTTAACGCGTTAAGCAGATATTCATATTGTTGTAATATTATAAGGACAAATGAGCCTGAGATACCCGGCAATATCATAGTCGGTATCGACAATAGGCCGGAAAAAAATATTATCGGAAGGGAATGGTTTGCTCTGAACGGTGAGAGGCCGACTATATAAAAAGCTAACAAGAATCCGAAAATCCCTGAAGTTATGATCGTAATATCAAGATGATCTATTCTGTGGTATAAAGTTCCCGCCGATGCCAATATGAGGCCGAAAAAGAAGGCGAAGGTCATCGCCTGGTAATCATCTAGAAATGTACCGATCAAACGTGCAAGTATCAGCGTAGCAGATGCTATACCGAGTATAAGTGGTGAAAGGAACTCATAGTCGATCGATCCCACTTTCTTCATAAAAGTATCTCTATCACCTCTGATGAGTGATAGGAAACCCCTGAAAGGTATCGTATTTATCCCGTTTATCAGCCTTTCATATATCCCCATCAATAGGGCCATGGTCCCGCCTGAAACTCCTGGAGTTATGTTCGCGAGCCCCATCACTACTCCTTCTATGAACCATCTGATAGTTTTTTTGAACTTCATCTCGTTGGTGGTGTAGAACTCTGTAGGTTGTTATATTTTTCGTCAAGCATCAGTTTTTCAGGCGAAGGTTATCAGTAGAGGGAGCACCACGAAAAGGCCGATCCAGGTGAAGACATTTGAAAATATTCCTACCATTATTGGTCTGATAAGATTATTGGCCAAAAAATCATTGATCGATTTAGAGGACGTCAATAGATCGACATCCTTTATCTTAGGATTTCTCACCCTAGCCTCTACATAGCCGGCGATCCAGCCCGGTCCGATCAAGGTCAAAGACATGAAAGGTGCTAAAAAGAATGAAGTGATCATAGAAAGAATGTGGCCCCTGCCTATAAACGCTCCGAAAGAAGCCATACCCCCAACTGCTAGAAACCAGTACAGCCATGCTTGCCAGATATTCAGAAAATCAGAGAAAATGAAAAGGTAGATAGCGAGACTGATGAAAAAAGCAGGCGATGCAAAGCGGAGGGCCTTTTTATATACTTTCTTACCTACTTTTTCAAGGTGTTCGTAACCTTTCCCTCCGCCTTCTTTTTCTTCTTTTTTTAGCTTTTTTAGTTCTTCGAATATGATGTCCAACTTGCTTTTGGGCACGATACCTAATACTTTTTTCTCCTCTGAGAGTTGAAATATTTTTTTAGCCATATATTCAGTTCTTTCTTTTTTCACTTTTTTTGCAATACCTGGAGCGAACCTATCTAACGAACAGAGCACGCCATCGACTAGGTCGTCCTGTTTTTCCATACCCTCTATTGACTTAGACTTGGTATCATCAGAGAAAGAAAGCATCGCCGACCGAAAATACCAGGCCATCTTCAGTTTTTCTAGGGATGACATGTTCCCGTATGCCCTTTTGAAAGTCAAAGTCACGTCCCTATCGATGAACTCTATATCTACGTTCAGGAAATCGGAGAGTTCAACAAATTTAGCTATGTGGGTCTCAGGTTCCACCTGTTTGAATTTTCTAAGGTTTTCTCTCACCGCCTCGGTGAAGGTCTGGTAGATGAGTGTGCCTGTGTCTCCTTTTTTGTAGGATGGAAGCAAAGGCTTGTTAAGCCAGTTTTCCCTTTCCTCGATACTCTCAAATCTCTTTTCACAAAGTGCGAGTCCTACTATATCTGGATCGTATTGATCGATGAAAGCGACAAGATCCACGTTGACCTTCTCGCTTGCGATATAGTCGACACCTACCAGTGATATATTGTCGTTAAACTCTCTAACTTCCATCTTATTATTCTAACTCAAATGATATGATATCGTACTAAAAGTTTTTTATGCAGAGAGACGATGAAATAGGTGCTTATGTTGCTAGTGTTGGGTTGGACTTTACTGTTAGCAGTAGGTGTTCTCCTACTCGTGAAGGGGGCTGATATGCTAGTAGAGGGAGGATCTATGATAGCTGCTTACCTGGGCGTACCGACCTTGATAATCGGTCTGACATTGGTCTCATTTGGCACTTCTTTGCCCGAGCTAGGAGCTAGCTTAAATGCATTGGTCAAAGGCAGGAGTGGGATATCGGTGGGGAATGTTATAGGCTCCAACATCGCCAATATCCTCCTAGTACTAGGAGTGAGCTCTATCATAAAACCCATATCTGTGGATGTGGCGATCATAAAAAAAGAGATACCCGTTATGTTCGGTGCTATGGTTCTTTTTATTCTTGTCGCGGGTCCCTTTTTTTCCGGCGTTTACGAGATAAACAGATGGCAGGGCGTGATCCTTCTTTTAGCTTTAGCGGCTTACCTGATCTTTTTTGGTTCCGCCGTTCTAAAAAGCAGTGAAGAGGAAACTCCTGTAAAATTAGATGGTGAAGATTTTGATTGGAAAGTGAGTATCGCTAAAGTTGCGGCAGGTATATCCGGAGTCATCTTAGGGTCCGAGTTGGCGATCCGTGCCGCTATATTCTACATAGGTCGTTTCGATATGGTAGAAGGTGTGGTTGGATTGACAATCATAGCGATCGCCACATCACTTCCTGAACTTTCCACATCCAGCATGGCCGCTATCAGGGATGAAGCTGATATCTCTTTGGGTAATGTAATAGGGTCCAATACATTCAACATACTCATGGTGATAGGCATCAGTGCGGTTGTCTTACCACTGACTTTTTCAGGAGAGATATATTCTAGTTTTATAGTGATGATTGTCGCCAGCGTCTTTTTAACGACTTCTATGTACACTGGAAAGAAGATATCTAGGATAGAGGGGATCGTTATGTTGATAGTTTACTTCGCTTATATAGCATACATATACTGATTCAATGGCCGATATCAAAGACCGACCTGTTTTTTACGATGAGGATCAAACTCTGTAGCGAAAGGAAGAGAGTGAGTACTAAATACAAAGAGGATAACCCTCTACCGAAGAGCAGAAAACGCCCTTGAAAGTTCAAAAAGCCCCATATAAAGGAACTCAGAACCGAAAAAAAAGCCCCACTAAATGCCACCGCGAAAGATCTCTTTTTATATGCATTTATAGTGCCAAGCATCACAAAGATGCTGAATATACCGCCTGCGAGTCCGATAGAACCGTGTATAGCAGTGAAAGTATCTGATACTAGTAGTGACAACCCACCTATCGCGAAAAGTGTCAGTGCCGCTATCAAAGAGAAAGAAGCGAAATCTAGATGGTTCGTAGTCTCCTCCTCCGATATCATCCCGGGATCTATTTTTTCATTGAGCTCCCAATTATATTTCACATCTCTTATCTGACTCTCTTTCAAGATATCCCGGTATAGAAGATCGCAGTTCGGACATTTGACATCGACTTTTTTCTTTTCGATATCGAAGTCAGTATAAAAACCTGACCTGCATCTCGGACAATAAGTCCAAAATTTCTTCATCGTAATAATCAGTAAGCTTTGAGCATAAGAGTTTTTTCATCTGTACAGATTTTGCATGATGACATGAAAGAAAAAGATGATAGGTACTCCGACGGAGGTGAAACGGAATGACGAATCCCGATACTACGAAAAAGTTTGATGGTGCTCCCGGGGGGATTCGAACCCCCGTGATCGGCTTTCCCTGGCCTTACATCGGCCTCGAAAGGCCGAGATGATTGGCCGGACTACACCACAGGAGCAAAATGTGAACGCAGTGAGCATTTTGCGGCTCAGTGGAACGAAGTTCCGCGCAAGGAGCAAAATGCAATCAATTCGAGATTGCGGGGATGATTTAAAACAGAACCCCAATAAATAGTTTACTCCTTACTCTTACTTCATAGATCTATAGATTTCAACCCGAAAGATTTATAGTTTCTATTTCGATGAATCAGCCGGTGGTTATTTGAAGAAAGATCCGTTCGTGTATGCCCATGAAAAGGAAGAAGAAATAGTCTGGATGAGTCAAAATACAAATCAGCTTGAAACAACTCCTGAGGTCAACGAGAACATCATAGAATCTGTCGAAAAAAAGAAGTACAATCTTTATCCCTATAAGCAGGGTATTTTGGGTCTAAAAGAAACACTTTTAGAGGACCTAGGTCTAACAGAGGACTTCGACGCACTGATCACGAACGGGGCTATCGAGGCCACTTATACTCTCACTAGAGCTATGCTGGAGCCAGGAGATAATGTGGTCGCAACAGATCCAAGCTTCATGCCTATCCATCACCAGGTCGAGCTCTGCGGAGCTGAGATGAAAGAGATAGACATATATGATCCGCCTTACAAGATGACTGTTGATGATATAAGAGAACATATCGATGAAAACACTAAGATGATACTCCTTATCGATCCCCTGAATCCTCTTGGTACCACATACGATGATGACGAGATAAAAGCCATCTGTGATATAGCGGAGGAAGAAGATATTTGGGTGATAGACGATATAACTTACAGGGACTTCGCTTATGACCACACACTGACTACTGAATTCATACCCGATAGGACATTTGTTGTTTACAGTTTCTCTAAGAACTGCGGCTTCGCCGGGATGAGATTAGGAGCGCTGATAATGCCAGAGGAACAATCGGATCTCATGCACAAGTATAGGACCAACGTTCTGTCCGCTAACGTGCTGGCTCAAGTCGGTGCAAAGACCGCTCTCGAAAGGAAGGACGAGTGGTTAGACGATATGTTAAGTCAGGCGAGAAGGAACCAACGCTTGATAAAAGAGTGCGTGGAAGAGATAGATGATGTTTTCTTACCCGTATACCCCTCTAATACTAACATGTTCGCTATAGATATCGGTGGAACAGGTGTAAGTCCTGAAGAGCTACAAGAGAAACTTCTGTATGAACACGATGTTTTCGTTCGCTCTGGAACCTATGTTTCTAAAAGCTCTGGTGATGACTTTATCAGGGTCTCATTCACTGTTCCAGAAGATGGTATAAAGAGATTTACGAAAGTTTTACCTGAGACCATCGAAGAGTTGAGATGATGGAGTGTATCGAGGACGGCATCTATAAACGTGATGATAAGTTTTACACTCTGAATCTAGTGCCTGGGGAGGACGTGTATGGAGAAGAATTGATCGAGGACGAAGGTTTTGAGTATAGAGAATGGGATCCAAACCGCAGCAAATTATGTGCTTTTCTCGAGAAAGAAAGATCTCTCCCAGTCAAACCAGAGATGAACATACTGTACCTTGGGGCAGGAGACGGAACCACCGTTAGTCATCTCTCGGACATAGTCACCGAGGGTAAGATATTCGCGATCGAGGTCGCTAGAAATCCGTTCAGGAACCTTCTTTCACTCTCCGAGGATAGAAAAAACATCTTTCCAGTTATGGCTGATGCTAGAGACCCTAGTTCCTACGATGATATAGTTACTGATGTTGACCTGATCTATCAAGACATATCCCAGAGAGATCAGGCTGAGATATTTATGAAGAACCTGTCTTTTTTGCGAAAAGGTTCTTTCGGCATGCTCGCTGTTAAGGCTAGGAGTGCCAACGTTTCAAAACCCCCTGAAATAGTTTATAGAGAAGTTGAGAAAAAATTGAAAACTGAAGGACATGACGTGATACTCAATGTCGACATCTCTAATCGACAAAAAGATCATGCTGTTCTTGTGATAGAAAAAAAATGAAGTGTATATTCAAAAGTTATTTTACCCCCTTAAAGATATTCACTTTTGATGATAGATATATTCAAGGATGAAGAGGAATTTTATGAGAACATTTGGGGTAAATTATTCCTTTTTTTCATCCCTTTACTCATTTCCCTTTTATATTTGACTTTGTTGTATATGATATTGAATAGCGTCCAATTGGACAATGTATTTTGGGCGATAGGCGGTGCGATGTTGACTTATCTATTCCCGCCACTTGGAAAGGAAACAGTAATACCGAGTGCAGTTTTGGGCCTTCTAGGGACCTACTCATCTATCTTATCTCCTGCAACTGTAATTTTTCTAGTCTCAGGCTCTATAGCATTTGTTGATGTAGTAACTTCATATTTCCTTTTATGGAACTTTTACATCGCAAAAAAGATCCCCTTTGTAGGCAAATGGATAGAAAAATTTCAAAATTTTGGTGCAAAGAAGATGAAGGAGAACGTTTGGGTCAAGAAGATGGCCTTCGTAGGCGTCGCGAGTTTCGTTGTTTTTCCTTTCCAAGGTAGCGGGGGCGTGGGCGCATCCATCTTAGGGAGAGTGATAGGCATGAACAAATACTATGCATGGATCTCCATCATAACGGGTTCTTTCATAGGGTGTTTCATGATAGGGATAATCTCATATTATACGGGCGGTGCCATAATCCGGGCCTTCCAAAGTGGTATCGTTATGGGTTTAGCTGCCTTAGGTCTAGTCGCAATAGTTTTGATATTGATATATAAATTTACAACTTCTCGATTTTTTTGGAATCGAGGTATAAGATAGGTGAAAAATATGAGGCTGAAAGATAAGAAGATATTGGTTACAGGCGCGGCGGGTTTTATCGGGAGTCATCTAGTCGATGCTCTAGTAGAGGAGAATGAGGTCATAGGATATGACAATCTCTCTTCAGGGAAAGAGGAATTGGTCGCTCATCTAGAAGATAACGATGACTTCGAACTCGTGATAGGCGATCTTTTGGACAAGGAGAGGTTATCCGAGCAGATGGAAAGATGCGACATGGTTTTTCACCTTGCAGCTGATCCGGATGTAAAAGTTGGTGCTGAAGACACATTTGTACACCTCGAGCAGAACATCATCGCCACATACAACGTGCTGGATTCGATGAGAAAAAATGACGTGGATGAGATAATATTCACTTCGTCTTCTACTGTTTACGGCGAGACCGATGTCATACCGACTCCAGAAGATCTAGGACCTCTTGAGCCCATATCTCTTTATGGGTCATCTAAGCTGAGCTGTGAGGCATTGATATCGTCATTCTGCCATACTTTCGACATGCGGTCAGTGTCTTTTAGATTCGCTAACGTGGTGGGTCCTAGAAGCACACACGGCGTTACTTATGACTTCGTTCAAAAGTTGAAAGAGGACCCTGAGGAATTAGAGATATTGGGAGCACCTCCAGGAACGACCAAATCTTACTTCTACATCACGGACTGTATAGAGGGTATGCTCTTCGCAACAAAGAACTCTGAAAAAAGAGTCGACTACTTCAATCTCGGTTCTGAGGATTATATAAATGTAAAACAGATCGCTGACATAGTGTGTGAAGAGATGGGTCTTGGTGAAGTGGACTACAACTGGACCGAAGACTCGAGCGGAAGCAAGGGGGGATGGAAAGGAGACGTAAAGACTATGCTCCTTTCACTTGATAAGATAGAAAAGTTGGGTTGGTCTCCAAAACACGGTAGTGCTGAATCGATAGCAAAAACAGTAAGATCGCTTCTATAGTGGTAGATCCTTCGTAATTATAAAAAAGAAAAAGAAGATCGAGTAGTCCGTTCACAGGATAGCGGTCAAAGTATTTATCGGATCAGCCACCCAAACCGCGACAAGGAGGCAGCTTATGAAATAAACGTAGTACAGTATATTGTATTTGTATTCATCTAGCTTTTCCATCATCTCTTCCGTCATACTGATCACCTTATAACGTCATACTATTTTAAGACAATATTTGATATTTTTCCCTATATTTATAGTTTTTGTTGTTTTCAAGTTTGATTGTGCATTTTGGCTCGGATAAGACCTTTGTGTCAAACGATCCTGTGTTCATCGATAGAAATAGCTCTATAAAGGCTAAAGATGAAAAACATATTTCACCAAAAAATTATAAGTAGTAAAATACCTATCTCCTAAACAGTTGAGGAATCTGAATGGATAAAAAAATCCATAAGAAGATAGACAAGGACAATGAATCATTGACTATAGATGATATTCAGAAACTTATCAAAAAAATACAGGAGGAGAACCCAGATCGAGAAGTTTTCTTTGATGGCGATGAGTATGCGATCTGTAGCAGGAAAAAGGAAGGGTAACACTTGATTTTGATTAAATTAGGCGGTAGTGTTTTAACATTTAAAAACGAAAAATATACATTTAGAACCCGTGTAACCAAGAGACTTTTAAATGAGATAAAAAAAAGCGAAGTGGATGATTATATATTGGTTCATGGTGGAGGAAGTTTTGGACATCCGGGAGCGAAAGAATACTCTATCAATGATAGTGATTCAAAAACATCTGCCGAAGCTATCTCAAAAGTACAGTTAGACATGAGAAGAATGAACAACAGAGTATTAGGATTGATGCAGGATATCGGATTGTGGGGTGTTTCTATACCAGGGGGTCTGGTCACTTTTTTCAAGAACGGTGAGTTGAAAACGATCGATGAAGAAATATTCAAGAGATACCTAGAACTCAATACCATACCGGTAGCTTTTGGAGATGTAACCGTAGATGTAGAACAGGGCATGACGATATGTTCAGGGGATGATATTGTGCTAGGATTATCGAAGTTGGCTGATAAGACAATTTTTGTTAGTGATGTGGACGGAATATACAAAGAAGGACAAGTAGTGGAAAAATTCGTTGCTGATATGTTCCCGTTAACCAGTGAGGACATACCTGGAGACAGCGATGTGGTCGACGTGACAGGTGGGATGAATCAAAAGGTTAAAAAGATGCTCGACATCTCTAAGAACTGTGAGACTCACTTGGTAAATGGGAACAAAAAAGGCAGGCTTAGAAGCATATTGGATGGTAATCAGGTCTTATCAACTGAGGTGAGAGGATGATAGAATCGAGGAAAGAAGATCATTTGAATATATGCTTGAATAAAGACGTAGATGCTAGAAAAAATTATTGGGAAGATATCGAATTCTACCACCGTTCTGCGCCCGAAGTCGATTTTGAAGATATTGATGAGAGTGTGGATTTTTTAGGTGAAAAGCTCGATGCTCCTTTGATGATAGCTGGTATGACCGGAGGGTACAGCGGCGCAGGAGAATTCAATAAAAGATTGGCTTCCACGGCTGAAAAGATGAATTTAGCATTTGGTGTAGGCAGTCAAAGGGCCGCACTTGAGAATAAAGATCTTCGGGAGAGTTACC
Source organism: Thermoplasmata archaeon (assembly GCA_019594195.1). The sequence continues at coordinate 2,213 of JAFDTP010000009.1, read as the reverse complement.
AGGTAGTTTCGGAATACGAACCACCCTTAGTATTTGGGAATATAGGCGCCCCACAGTTGATAAAACAGGATGGTGAGCCTCCTCTTACGGTCAGGGATGCTAAAGAAGCATTAGACATGATAGATGGTGATTACCTTGCGATCCACTTCAATTACCTTCAAGAGGTAGTCCAGCCCGAGGGAGATCTGAGAGCTAAAGGCGTTATAGATGCATTGAAGGATATATCTTCAGATGTACCTACTATAGTAAAAGAGACCGGTGCTGGTGTATCGACTGAGATGGCTCTTACTTTCCAGGATGCCGGTGTCGATGCGATAGATGTGGGCGGTAGAGGCGGCACCTCATTCTCTGCCGTAGAGCATTACAGGAACAAAGAAAGTAAGATGAAGAAGATCTCTAAGGATCTGTGGGATTGGGGCATACCTACGCCTGCTTCGATAGTTCAATGCAGAGGTTCGGTGTCCGTCCCACTCATAGCCACCGGCGGTATAAGAAACGGCATACAGGTTGCTAAAGCTATCGCTTTAGGGGCGGACATAGTAGGGATAGCCGGAGGTGTTTTAGATGCCTTGGACAAAGATGGAGTCACCGTCGAGCAGTATTTGGAGAGGGTCATCCATGAGTTCAAGACCGTAATGTTCCTGTTAGGCTGTAAAGAGATAGAAGATCTGTTACAGGCAAAGAAGGTAATCACTGGTGATCTTAAAGGTTGGATAAAATAAAATATTTTGGAGAGTGAGATCATGGACATGGTTGAGGAATTAGAGAAAAGGAAAGAATTGATCGAACAGGAGATAGAGGAATTATTCAAAGATAAGCGAGATCATAACTTATGGGAGTTAATGGCGTTTTATCCGGGGTCAGGTGGAAAGAAATTGAGGCCTTTTTTGACCCTGGTTTCTGCTGCGGCTTTCGACCGATCTGAAAAGAAGGCTATCCCATATGGTCTTGCATTAGAACTGGTTCATAATTTCACACTTGTCCATGACGACATAATGGACCAAGATGATCTCAGAAGAGGTAAACCCACTCTTTACAGGAGAGTGGGAGATGCACATGCTATAAACGCCGGGGACGGACTCTTTGCACTAGCTTTCAATGTGCTCTCTAAGTCAGATATAGGTGGAGACAAGGTCAAAGAGCTTCTTGAGGAATTGTCCTCCTCCGTATTGAAGATCGCAGAGGGGCAGGAAGAGGACCTCAGTTTCGAAGAAGATCTCGATATAGATGAGGCCGACTTCATCGAGATGATCGAAAAGAAGACCGCTTATCTATTCAAGGCCTCTGCAAGAGGCGGAGCTATAATCGCCGGTTGTGATCAGGAAGAGATAGATCATATGGGGGAGTATGCTAGAAAGATGGGTATAGCGTTCCAGATACAGGATGATTATCTCGATCTCGTGGGTGATGAGGGGAAGATAGGTAAAGACGTTGGTAGTGATATACAGGAAGGTAAGAGAACACTGATGGTGATCAAGGCTCTAGAAAACTTATCAAGCGATGACAGCGAAAGGTTGATAGAGATCTTGGAGGATGATGGTAATACCGACCCGGAGATCGAAGAGGCCATCGATCTTTTAGAAGATTCAGGAGCTATAGAGTATTCTAAAGAGTTAGCAAAGAAATATGCAGAAGAGGCAAAGGACGAATTGAGTATAGTCCCTGATAGTGAATACAAAGTGATCTTGGAAGAACTCGTGGATTATGTGATAAAACGAGATAGGTAATGAAAAATAATAGTGTTTAAAGGATCTCTAATCCTCTTCTTCTTCCTCCTTATCCTTGTCCTCTTGCATTTTTCTCTTAAATTCACTCTTTTCGACCTCTTCGAGCAGGTCCTTCAATACTTCTTGGGTTGCCTGCAGATCCTCAAAGTCACCTTTTTCTTCCAACTCTTCTGCCTTCTTTTCTATTCTTATCTCTTGGTGCCTCAAATCATCTTCTCTTTTTTCTAATCGATCCTGCCATTCCTTCAGATTTTTTTCCCTGTCCTTTAGATCTTCCTCAAGCGATTCCAAGCTGAGTTCATGTTCGTCGAAGTGACTTCTGCGTTCTTCTAGCTCCTTTTCAAGCTCGTTCAGTTCTTTTTCCTTTTGCTCGAATTTCTCCTCTTTTTCTTCAAGGTTATCGCTGATCGATAGTAGTTTCTCCTCTTTTTCCTCCAATTCTTTTTTCTTACTTTCGAGTTCGTCTTCTAGATCATCTAATTGGCT